>JAQGOW010000200.1 GCA_028293405.1 Verrucomicrobiales bacterium | reverse complement strand
TTTGACCGGGATGAACGGATTGGTAACGAAATTGCCAGTCAGCACCATGTTCGGTTGCATGAGAAAGTTGAGAATGGCGGCATTCGAGCTGATGGACCCGCTCCAATTGGAGAACACCCAATTGTTGGAAGCCATCGCCGTAATCGTATAGCGACGACCAATTTCCAAAAACTTTCCATCCAGACTCGGCGTAAATTTACCGAGTCCATTCGTTCCGACGGTCAACATATTCGTGACCACATAAAAAAAGCTGCGTGAAACGTGTAGTGACGTTTGCAGCCCATAACCAATCGCACGTGCCGTAATCGTGTTGGTGCCCGGCACGAGCGTCAGTGTTGCAGACCAGTTGGTTAGGCCGCTCGCAATTTGCCAACCCGACTCGCCGGAGGAATTCTGCAGTTGATATTCAACGTGATCGACCTGCACGTCGTCTCTGGCGGTACCGGTGACGGTGAGGTTTGGATTGAACACGCGCGCATTTGCCGCTGGAGCCGTGATTGTGACGGTCGGCAGTTTCAGCGGCGTTAGTTGCACTTGATCGAACCACGCGGCGTCTGCTCCTGTATCGACCGAGCCATTTTTACTGTAAACCCATTGAATGGTGTGGCTGCCCGACGGGATAAAATACTTTTCTTGCGTCCAAGTGCCAGCGCCGCTCGCCGACCACTGCTGGACGCCATCAATGGAAAACGAAAGAAAATCACCGGCCTGTTCGCTCGCGACATTCCACCAAAACGACAGGCGCGCCGGACCGGTGACCGTTCCCTGCAACGACGATGATTGGTTCGCCACTATCGCACCGCTCTGCGCGGCGTCACTGCCGTCGTGCGTCGTGCCCGGTTGCCAAAACCACGGCACATCGCCGCCGCTGGTCCAATTGATCGTTGGCGCATCCAGCGCTTCACCGAGACCCGGGGCCACGCGGAATGCCGTGAGCTTCGCAACGGTGTTATTGATCACGAGCGCGTTGTTGTTACTGCTCGTGCCGGTTGGAACTGGGCCGCTGCCATTGTCATAAAACACGTTCGGGTTTGAAAAATAAGGGGGGTTCCGTTGTGGACTATGCGCGCTGGCGGTCATCACCGTCTCGTGCTGCTCAAAACCGTCGGCGGATTGGAAAAAGTAGGCGTGCGCGTACGGATAAAGCGGGGTCGACGATGAAAATTCAGGTTCGTGATCGCACCCGAAATTGTGACCGATTTCGTGCACCGGGATGTAAGTCCCTATTGCGAGCCTGCCGTAAATGACGTTGTAAGTGTAAATCGTCGAACCCGGCAATAATTGATAGGCTAGACCTGTGAGAGTTCCCTGGGCCGAACTCGTCGAGGCATCAACCCAAAGTGACAAAACATCGGCACGATATTTATCTCGCGCAACAATTGCATCGTCCATGTAGCCGTCCTTTGGTGCGGCCAACCGAGTGAGATCCGTATCGAGGTTTCCGGTTTCATTGTAGCTGGTCAACTCGGTGTGGACCAACCGCAGGCGAACATTCACCTCGCTGTTATCCAAAGCCTCCTGCCCTTCGGCAAGCGCCAGTTTGATTTTGGCGTTCATCGCATCGACCCCGCCTGCGTAGTTCATCAAATCCGCTGTGTAAATGACCACCAAATCCAACGTCGGTTTTGCCGTTGTTATGCTCGCCGTTCTTGATGCACTAAATAATTGCGCGCCAGCCTTTGACCCGGAAGCTGCCGGCGCTGATGAATCTGGCGACTTGTAGTAAACCGGCGTTGGGGGAGTCTTCCCTTTGACACCACACGTCGCCATCTCCGCAGGATCGACCTCACTCAAGTAATGCAAATCCCCACTCGCAGTGCCGATCTGAAACTGCCGTCCGTCCGCCGTCGCGTAGGTGCCAGCAAACGCTCCGTTTTCGCGAACCAGAATCAAGCGGTTTAAAGCCTTGCCCACAACCGAACAGCGGACCACGAACGAGTTTGTGTTGCCCGGCGAACCTGTTGCCGAATAAACGCGTAGTGCAGCCTGTTCCCCATCAAACAATGGCAAATCAAATTGCGAACCGGCCGTCGCCAATTGGCTCGTCAACGTGGGATTAAGTTTTACGTATCGATGACGTTTTGATCCTTTGACCACCTTAATGCGCATTGGCGCAGGTGCATCAAGCAGAAGATTTGCAGCATCGCCAAAAGAAGCTGTTAATACCAAACAGAAGAAAGCCAAAAGCGCTGAAATACTCTTATTCAAGACTCGGATTATAGCAGTTTTCGGGCCTTTCACTCAAACCGGAAATGGCTTTGTCGCATCGGAAAAAAAATCGGCGTCAGCGGCACTAAGCCACTGACGCCGAGTGTTAATCGGTCCGATTTACTCGACCACTACAGTCTCGAGCTTCTCAATTTTGCGGCGCAACTTCGCCATCGCCATTTCCTGAATCTGGCGGATGCGCTCGCGCGTGACACCGAATTCGTCGCCCAATTCTTCAAGCGTCTTTTCGTCAGTGCCGCCAAGGCCGAAACGTTGGCGCAAGATCGCTTGCTCGCGCGCATCAAGGCTCGGCAACAGATCGTGAATCATGTTCACGTTCGTTTTACCTTCCAGGTCCTGGTACGGCGTTCCGGCGTTCGCGTCAGCTACAACGTCAGCTATTCTCGCTTCGTCGCCTTCCGAGATCGGAGCGTCTAGTGACTGCGGCCGCACCGACGCCTTGCGATATTGCGCAACACGACGGGCCGGCAACGCAACTTCGGCGCCCACTTCCTCGTCAGTAGGTTCGCGTCCGAACACGTCCTGCAACTTCGCTTCCGCGCGACGGATGTGCAGCAACTTATCTACAACGTGCACCGGCAAACGAATCGTTTTTGATTGGTTCGCGAGCGCACGCTTGATCGCTTGCTTTATCCACCACGCAGCGTATGTCGAAAGCTTCGCGCCTTTATTCGGATTAAAACGTTCCACGCCCTTCATCAAACCAATATTTCCTTCGTTGATGAGGTCGAGCAGCGGCACGCCGTAATTTTCATAATCACGAGCGATCTTCACGACCAGGCGCAGGTTCGCCTTGATCATTTGTTCACGCGCGGCTTTGTCGCCTTTCTTGATGCGTTTCGCGAGTTGCACCTCTTCCGCCTTGGTTAAGAGCGGGGTCTCGCCGACTTCGCGCATATACAGATTATACGCGTCGTGCGAATAGCTCGCGTCTGGGACAATCGCCGCCGCAGCGTTGTCCGTTCCTGTTTTCGTTTCGAGCACCTTTCGGGGCTTCAAGATGCGGGGCTTGCTCAACTTAGTTTTCATGTTCTTTCCTTCTTGTTAGACGTTTGGGCATTCATTTGGCCGTCCCAGGATTGAAATTCGTGTTGTTGGCAACTAACTGCCGGTCGCTCCAACCGCCACCCAGTGCTTTAATCAGTTGAACGGTAGCGACTTGGCGTTGACCGGCGAGCTGGGCACTGGCGCGTTCGGATAGCAGGGCTTCGCGGCTGGCATCAACAACCTCGAGGTAATTGACAATCCCGGAGCGATACCGTTCAGTTGCCAATTCAACCGCGCGATTAGCACTCTTAACCGCGCGTTCCTGCGCTTCGGATTGTTGGCCTAAAAAATGCAGGCCGCTCAAGCTGTTTTCGACATCACCAAAGGCAACGAGAATGCGCTGACGATAATTGGCGATGGCTTCCTGGTAGGCGGATTGCGAGCGTTTCAAGTTAGCACGGTTTCGCCCACCCGCAAATATGGGCAGCGAAATACTTGGACCAAACGACCACGTCCGACTATCCCAATTGAACAAGGTCGTAATATCGCCACTGACAAACCCGCCGGAAGCAGTCAGTGATATGACCGGGAAAAATGCGGCTTTTGCCACGCCAATCCGCGCGTTCGCTGAGGCTAGCGCACGTTCGGCCTCGGCCACGTCTGGGCGTCGTTCCAAAAGGTGTCCCGGCATCCCGGCCGGAATTGTCGGAGGCAACTGATGCCAGCGATTCGCGCCGGTATACGCAGCGATCCGGAACGACGACGGATTTGTGCCAGCAAGAATTGCGATCGCATTTTCGAGTTCGGCACGGCGTTTCGCGAGCGCGGCTGCATCGGCGTCAGTCGTAGCCAATTCAGTTTCAGCACGCGAGACATCCAGTTCGTTTCCGATGCCGCCCTCGTATCGACTGCGGACAAGCCGCACTTGTTCTTTGCGCAAATCAGCCGTCCCACGAACGGTGGCGATCTCGGCGTCCAACGCGCGCAACGTGAAATAATCCTGCGCGATGTCAGACTCGAGCGTGAGCATCACATTGTAATAATTCGCCAAAGACGATTGCGCATCGGCACGAGCACTTTCAAAGCCGCGACGCACGCGACCCCAAAGATCGATTTCGTAGCTCAAATCCAGCGGCGTGCGAAACGTGTTCGCCGTGAGCGCACCGAAGCTCGGTTCCTGGTTGGGCGAAAACCGCTCGCGGCGCCAGCTTGGGTCGAGACTCAAGTTCGGCAATAAATCACCTCGCGCCACACGCGCCGTTGCGCGCGCTTGTTCGACGCGAGCGACCGCACCGCGAAGCTGCTGGTTTGCGCCGAGCGAGCGAGTTTCAAGCGCGTTGAGTTCGGCATCGCCAAACACTTCCCACCAGTTGCCTTTGGGCAACGTGTCGAGCGGCTTGCCTTCTTTCCACGAACCGAGTTCTTCGGCTTTGTAAGTTTGTGGCGCAGTTGTGTCCGGCTTCTTGTAATTAGGACCAGCTTTGAACCAACCCGCATGCGCTGACGCACTGGACAAGATCAAACCAAGAATCACCAAACCGGTCGCAGCAGCAGCGCCGCTCAGAATCGGTTTATGTGCAGGCTTATGCGCCCAGCCGATTTTCATCAACACCACGTAGAACACTGGCGTCAGGAACAAACCGAACAACGTCACGCCAATCATTCCCGAGAACACCGCCACGCCCATAGCCTGGCGCATTTCAGCACCAGCGCCGTGCGCAATTACCAGCGGAAACACACCCGCGATGAATGCGATGGACGTCATCAAGATCGGACGCAAACGCAACTTGCACGCTTCGATCGCGGCATCGAACGGCGACAATCCGTGGTCTTGTCGTTGCTTGGCGAATTCGACAATCAGAATCGCGTTCTTACACGCGAGCCCAACGAGCACGATCAAACCGATTTGCGTGAAGATGTTGTTATCGCTGCCTTTGAGCCACACGCCCGCAATCGCGAACAGCAAGCACATTGGCACAATCAAGATGATTGCCAGCGGCAAACGGAAACTTTCGAACTGCGCCGAGAGCACCAGGAAAACCAGCAGGATGCACAACGGATATATATAT
>JAQGOW010000172.1 GCA_028293405.1 Verrucomicrobiales bacterium | reverse complement strand
ATCCGACGCCCGGCGGCTTCAGTTCCTTCGCGATCGGCGACGGTGTCGCCGCGACGATGACACTCCGCGAAATCGGCGGCGCTCAACAGGAAATCTGTCTCGCGCTCGACCCGAAAACCGGCAAAGAACTTTGGGCCACATCATTCGGCGTCGCGAACTACGTCGAAAAAAGCAACGGCCAGGCAAACTCCGGCGCTGCGAACAACAAAGGCGGCGACGGCCCACGCTCGACACCTGCGATCACCAATGGCCACGTCTTCGCCACCAGCGCGAACCTTGCCATCGCGTGTTTCGACTCCAAGACCGGCAAGCAAATTTGGAAACACGACCTGATAAAAGAATTCGCCGGTCAAAACATCCATTGGAACAACGCCGCTTCACCCGTGATCGACAATGGCTTGGTGTTCATGGCCGGTGGCGGTGAAGGCCAATCCCTCCTCGCTTTCGACCAAAAAACCGGCAAGGTCGCATGGAAAGTCGGAAACGAAACAATCACTCATTCGACACCAACGATCGCGACAATCGCCGGCACGCGTCAGGTCATTTTCTTCCTGAAATCCGGTCTGGTCTCCGTCGACGAAAAAAACGGCAAAATCCTCTGGAAACAACCGTTCCGTTTCAACGTCTCCACCGCCGCGAGCCCACTTGCCGTAGGTGACATAGTCTATTGCTCGGCCGGGTATCAAGTAGGTTCAGCCGCCTATCGCATCACCAAAGACGGCGACAAATTCACCGCAACCGAAGCGTGGAAACAACCCGCAACCGTGATCAACAATCACTGGAGCACGCCAACGGTTAAGGACGGTTTCCTCTACGGCCTGTTCGGTTTCAAAGAATTCGAAACTTGTCCATTGAAGTGCGTTGACCTCGCGACTGGAAACGTGAAGTGGTCTCAAGAAGGTTTCGGCCCCGGCGGAACCATCCTCGCCGGCGACAACTTGATTGTGCTGGGCGACGCCGGTCAAATCTCCTTCGTCAAAGCCGACCCGCAGGCCTACAAAGAACTCGCAAAGTTCGACGCAGTCACCGGTAAATGCTGGAACGCTCCAGCCTTGAGCGACGGACGTCTCTTTGTCCGCAGCACCAAGGAAGCCGCGTGCTTAGATGTCTCGTCGAAGATGGCAAAATTGACAAAGCATTACGCAATTTCGAATTGCCGCCGTGCGCGACGTTCCACTAACGTCGGGCATGAAGAAAGTTTTCCTTAGCGTCCTGGCCAGTTGCGCTCTCGTAGTCGTCGGAGCTCACGCCGCAAACACGCTCCCGAACAGTTGCAAAATCAACGGCTTCGCCATCGGTTGCCAGGCCTACACCTTCAATCGTTTCACAACCTTTGAAGCGATCGAAAAAACCGCTGAAGCCGGCGGCAAATGCATTGAGTTTTATCCCGGCCAAAAGTTCAGTGCCGACCAGCCCGATGTTAAGTCCGACCACAATCTGTCCGACGCCAACATCAAGTTGCTCAAAGCCAAGCTGAAGAAGCACAAAGTTCGCGCGGTGAATTACGGCGTGGTCGGCGGCAAAAATCCCGAAGATTGGCGCAAGATTTTTGAGTTCGCCAAAAAGATGGGCCTCTACGGAATCACCACTGAATCCGTGCAGGACCTCGACGTCATCGAGAAGCTCGTGAAAGAATTCGACATCCACGTCGGCATCCACGAACACGCCAAACGCGACGACGATGCGAGCTATAAAGTTTGGGACCCGAACTACGTCCTGTCAGTCGTTAAAGACCGCGACCGGCGGATCGGTGCGTGCGCCGACACCGGCCATTGGCAGACCTCAGGTTTGGATCCGCTGGAAGGAATCAAAATCCTGAAAGGCCGCATCATGAGCTGCCATCTCAAGGATAAGACCGAAAAAGGTCACGAAGGCCACGACGTCCCTTACGGCACCGGCGGCGGTCGTATCAAAGACATTCTTGACGAGCTGAAAGCCCAAGGTTTCAAAGGAAACATTTCCGTGGAATACGAATACAACTGGCTCCACTCCGTGCCCGAAGTAAAACAGTGCATCGATTTCGTAAAGGCCTACGGCAAAGCGAAGTAGCATCACGACGCGCCTTGGTGTTCGGGGGAGAGTCCAACCTGAAAAAGAGGAGGCCCCTCACCAAGGGCATAAAGTGGGATGCCGGGTGAGGGGCAGTTTCCGCATTCGCAACTGTGTATCAAGCAAACGGCGTGCCGATTGCAATGATAGTGCGAGTCAACTATTTCGCCGCTAGCTGAGACACCGCTTCTTTCATTTCCTTCAGATGCACATCAGCGCTCGGGTTGTCGGTCACGTGTTTGATCGTCCCGTCCTTGCCGATTAAAAAGCTGACGCGACGCGCCATTTTTGGATTCTTTTCCATCCGCGCACCGTATTCGTCGGCGATTTTGCCATCGTTGTCCACCAACAACGGGAAGTTCAGTTTGAATTGCGAAATGAATTTTTTGTGGCTTTCGGCGTTGTCGAAGCTGACGCCCAGCACTTGAACGTTGTCTTTCTCGAGGTCGCCCATGCGATCGCGCAGGCCGCAGGCTTCTTTGGTGCAACCGGGGGTATTATCCTTGGGGTAAAAATAAAGCAGAACAGCCTTTTTACCCTCGAGATCCTTCAGGTCCCAGGTTTTGCCGGCCTGATCTTTGGCGGAAAATTCCGGCGCTTTATCGCCAGTTTTTGGAGCGGCAACGGCGCCGAGGGCGAAAGAAAGCACGAGTGCGCTAAGGAGAGAAACGAGTCGTATCATATCTTTATAGATACGAAACCCGTTCGGATTGTCAAACAGGAGCGCGGACAGCTTGTCCGCGCTTAGTTAAGCTGCCAGTTGCGGGGCAACCTTCGGCGCTGGCGTCGGAGCTGGAGTTGGCGGACGAACTTCGATAGTGACCGCTTGATGCGGATCGAATTCTTCACCTTGGCGAACCAGGCGTGCGCTGTTGAACACCACGAGCATCGAACCGACGACGTGCAGCATGGCCGCGACGATCGGGTTGATATATTTCATCGCCGCGAGCACGAGGCCGCCAATGACGAAGCAGATGCCGAACAGGAAGTTCTGGTTGATGACCGAGCGGGTCTGGCGCGACAAACGAATCAGGAACGGCAAGCGTTGCAGATCGTTGTTCATCAGTGCGAGCGTGGCGCTGTGGATCGCGACTTCGCTACCCGCAGCTCCCATCGCGATACCCATGTCACCAGCCGCGAGGGCAGGGGCGTCGTTAACACCGTCACCGACGACTGCGACGCGATAACCTTTAGCCTTCATCGCACGAACAAATTCCACTTTGTCTTGGGGCAAGCAATCGCCGATCGCTTCTTCGCAACCGATTTCCTTCGCAACACGCGTCGCGACAGGTTGGCGGTCACCGGAAACCATCGCGATACGACGGACGCCGCAGGCCTTCAAATCGGCCAGGGCAGCGCGGGCTTCGTTGCGGGTCTGGTCTTGAAGACCAATCCAGCCAAGGCTCTTGCCGTTGCGCGCGACGAAAATAAGGCTGAAGCCTTCGGTTTCATTGAGGTCGACGCTTTTAATGAAGTCTTCGGCAACACCATTGTCTTTGAGCCATTGCGCGCGGCCGACGATAATTTTCACCCCATCGATTTGAGCGACGATGCCGCGACCAGCGGTTTCAGAAAAATCCTTGGGTTCCGCCAAAGGCACGCCAGCTTCAGAAGCGAGTTGGGCCAAAGCCTTAGCCGTCGGGTGATTGCTATATTTTTCAGCAGACGCAGCGACACGGAGCAATTCAGCGGGCGTGGTGCCATCCGAAGGAGCAAGGCGACTGACCGCGAGTTTGCCGGTGGTCAACGTGCCGGTTTTGTCGAAAACAAACGCGTTAATTTTCGCGGCGAGTTCGATGTCGCCGACGTTCTTGATCAAAATACCGAGACGTGCCGCAGCGGAAAGTGCAGCAACCATCGCGCTCGGCGTGGCCAAAATAAATGCGCAAGGGCAGGCGACAATGAACACCGCAATCACGCGGCTCAAGTCACCAGTGAATGCCCAAACCAAAGCGCCGATGACCAACACGAGCGGGGTATAGAAACCCATGTATTGATCGATGATGCGCATCAAAGGCAGCTTGGTCTTTTCAGCGGCGAGAATGAGTTCGCGCACTTTACCAAGTGTCGTGTCTTGGCCCGCGCGCGTGACACGAATTTCAATCGCGCCAGTCAGGTTCTGAGTGCCGGCGAAAACTTCGTCGCCTGGCTTTTTGTCGACCGGCAATGATTCACCGGTGATGTTCGCCTGATTGAACGACCCCTGACCGTTCATGATAATACCGTCAGCAGCAACATTGTCGCCGGGGCGCACGCGAATGATGTCGCCGACCGCGAGATCTTTCGTCGCAACTTCCTCTTCGCCTTGCTTGGTAATCCGACGCGCCTTCGTAGGCGTTAGTTTGATCAACGATTCAATTGAAGCACGCGCGCCTTCAGCGGTATGCGTTTCGATGATTTGGCCGAGCAACATGAAAAACGCGATGATGCCCGCTTCCTGATAATTGCCTTTGCCAGTCGCGCCAAAAGCAAACGAAGCCAAAACCGCCAACGCAACCAGTTCGTTCGTCGTCAACAAACCGCGACGCAGATCTTTGATGGCCGCGATCATGATCGGAATACCGAGCACGATTGCGCCTGCCATTGCGCTCGCCGCAACCACGGGCGTGGCCGTGTCGCCAAAGCACCAGCCGACAAAATAAGAATTCAGGACCAGAATCAGACCGAGCAGCGTCTGCTTCAACGGCAGGACAACATGCGAATGCTCGTGCCCACAAGACGTGCACGATTCATCGTGCTCGTGTTGGCTAAGAAGTGATGTGACTTGCATATGAAATTACTGCGGAACGCTATTGGTTTCCTTGCGCGGCTCGCGATTAACCTGGATACGAATTTCCAATGGCTTGCCACTGCTGCTATGCGGCACGGGCCACTTGTCCTGCACGTTGGCGAAAACTTTTTGCAACGTTTCCATCTGACGAATGCTCGTGAACAGTTCGGGATTCGCTTCGAACTTCGGCAGTAAATCCTGGAACTTCTTCGCTTCGGCGTTGACCAATTGCACGGTGAAAACGCGATCCGCATTGGCTCTGTTCGTGCGCGATTCAAATTCCGCGCGAGCGAGGCTGTAAACCTGGTTGGTGTAGCTCTCCGCCAGTGACAACGCGTTGTCGCGCTTGATCGTTGCCTGGAGATATTCCTGGAACTTCGGTTGCAAATATTGCGGCGGCACCGCGATAACGTCGACTTGTTCGACGGTGATGCCGAGCTTTTGTTGTTCAACCAATTCCTTAACACGTGCAGCTACGCGTTCGCGGAATGCTGCCGATTTGCCAATCAACGCATCGTCCACCGTGAACTGGCCCGCTGTGTAAATCAGTGCGTTGTTCAAGGCATTCGTAACAAAAAACGTCGCGTCGGTGAAATCGAAGTGGAACGAAATCGGGTTAGTGATGCGATAACGCAACTGCGCCGCAACGTGAATGACGTTCGCATCAGAGGTGATCGCGTAGCTCTCCGTCGCCGGGTTCAACGCGTTCGCGCCAGAATTGTTGTCGGGGCCCACAGCGCTGAACGCACTGCCGCCCGAATACCAACCGACCGTTGATTCCGCGGTCTGAATCGATTTGATGGGAATTTGTTCAACCTTATCGATCGGCGCCGGCCACGCCCAATGGTAGCCCGGCCCGAGCAATGCCTGCTCGCCTTCGCCAACAGGATTTCCGAAACGCAAAATAATCGCGCGATATCCTTCTTTGACGATAAAAAAGCCCGAGCCAAGGAACAGCAACACTAGGAAGAACATCACGATCTTGACGATAAAAAAGCTGCTCTTCAGCGCATCAGAAAGCGCTTGTGAGCCGGCATCGTCAGTCACTGGCCCATCGGGCAGCGTCGGCTTGGTCAAAATGGAACGATCGTCGCTCATTAACGTTTGCTTTGTTTCATCACCGGCTGCGCAGGCATTGTATATGGCTGCAGCAGGTCCAACGGCGAAGTGCTTTGGTCGAGAATCAACGTGGTGCGGTCCTTCAACAAATCCTGCAACGCCGAGAGCTTCATGTTGAAGTTCGCCAGTGCCGGATTTTGCTGCAGAACAGAAAGCGCTTTGGCCGATTCCGCTTCGCCTTCGCCACGAATCTGCAACGCCGCAGCATCCGCTTCTGCGAGCGTCTTAGCCGACCATGTGTCCGCGGTAGATTTGATTTTCGTCGCGGCTTCTTCGCCTTCGAACTGGATCTTCGAGATCAGCACATTGCGTTCAGACTTCATGCGCTCGAACACATCCGTCGTGACGCTCTCGGGTAAACCGATTTTCTTCATCTGCACGAATTTCACCTCAACACCGTAGTCGTGTTCCTTCACGCGTTTTTGGACGCGATCGAGAATTTCGTTTTCGATTTGTGTAAACTTCATCTGCTTTTCATCAGCAGAAACGAAATCGGCAAACACATGTTGGCTGGCGACTTCTTTCTTCGCGCTTTCAACCAACGCGCTCAAAGTCCGTTCCGCTTCGATAAT
>JAQGOW010000092.1 GCA_028293405.1 Verrucomicrobiales bacterium | reverse complement strand
GTTGACGGTTTGCGAGGCTGGCTGGGAGGTTAACGTGGGCGGGAGGATTACCGTTAGTAATGTCGACGAACTGGTCACCGATCCGGCCACGTTCGAGACAATTACGGAGTAACTTCCAGCATCGGTTGTTTGTGCATTGCTGACGGTATAACCGTTCGTTGTGGCGTTTGGAATGGCCGTGCCGTTGAAACGCCATTGATATGTCGGCGCAGGCGTTCCAGTTGCTGTAACAGTGAACGTTTTGTTGCTGTTCAGTGCGACACTTGTCGACGAAGGCTGCGCTGTGATGGCGGGCGCAACAGCTTCGATTTCCACTCGGAGATTATCCACTAATCCGAAACTTAAATTCGTGTTGTCCGAAAGCGACGAGAACGGGTCCCAATATCCAACGGTGACATTGCTCTGGGCTAGCGACGAACTGGAAACGGAGGCAATTTTCAAGCCATCGATAAACCAGTCGACGGCGGTTGTTCCTTTGTAGACAACGACGTCATGCCAGCCGAGCCCGACCGCGCCGGGAGCAAGGGCGCCGGTTTGTTGAGGGTAATTCGATTGCTGGAAAGCAGGCGCGGATTGGCCGCCTGGGTAAACGTTTTGGTAATATGCGTCCACCGTTTGATCGGCGGTTGTTTGGATTCCGGCTGTGTAGACATTACTGGCAGTAGTCTGAAATACTGTGCGCTTAAACGCGGCAAAATCGCCCAGCGTAGTGCTGGTGTCGCCAACGTCACCGTCACCATCGGCGAAAAAGTAGATTGCATCCGCGGTAGATGATGCCCCAGTCCATTCGATGCGATTGCCTCCTGTTCCGACGCCTGCGGTGATACCTTCGGTCGAGCCACCGCCGCCGCCTGTCGCCGGTCCTTGCAGCGGGCCGTTCACGTTGATCCACATGTCGAAGTGCAATCGGTAGTTGCCGCTGAATCCCGGGAAGTTTGGTGATGGGAGTGGCGACAGACTCACAGCCGCAGCGTTGGTTTTGGTGAGGTTGGCTTCGAGCCGCAATCCTTTGGTTGTGCCTACAGAATTTGGCGCGGCAGGAATTCCAATGACGGAATAGTCGTAGGCGAACGTAACCCGGTTATCAGTTCCCGAGGTGTTGATCGTCCAATTTGCGGAATTGTTTGTTTCGAAATTTTCAGAGTACGCCGTGAGGAATGGTTGATTCACGGTCAAGAGTGCGACGCCGCTGGTCGTTGTGCCGACAGTGTTGGTGACAACTGCGGTGTAACTGCCAGCACTGGTCGTTTGAATATTCGTGAGCGTGAAAGTGGAATTGGTTGCACCGGCAATCGCGACGTTGTTGAAACGCCATTGATATTTGAGCGGTGCAAGGCCAGACGCTTCCACTCGCATAACGAGAGAGCCGCCGCGATCGCCATTACGGTTGGATGGTGAAGACGTGATCGTCGGTGCGGATTGCGCGCCGATGACGAGCTTGTTCGTGAGTTGCGTCATGGTGCCGTTGAAGACGTCGCCATCGGCGTTTTGCGTTGCGCCGGCAAGCGGAGCTGAGTCGGTGTACTGCCAAATCGTCCACACGCCGGCTCCCCATTTCTCGCAACTGGTACAAGTGTACCATGGTGTGCCGTTCTGCGTATCCGCTGAGGCCGGATAACCGGCCAGCCACGGAATCCATTGCGTCACCGTGCTGTCGTAATTGCAGGCGTGGCAGACGCTGACGTAAACGATCGGATGGACAATGACTCCTTTTGCGTAGGCCTTGTTGGAGACGCCGATACACCATTGGTTTGCCCAATCCGAAATACTGGCTGCTCCAACGACGGTCGTGAAGTTTTCGTAATCGAGAACTGGTTGCAGATAAAATCCCCCGTTTGCGATGTAATTGCCGGCGACGCTCCAGAAGTGGTCGATCTCCGTGCTGGGCCCGCGCAATTCGGGGTGAGCGAAATGGTATGCACCGATGAGGACGCCAGCGGCTTTGGCGTTGGCCATGTTAATTGTGAAATCGGCGTCATCAACAGTCAGTCCTTCGGTGGCTTTGGCCCAGGCAAAGCTGATGCCGTTGGCTTTCGCAGTTGCCCAATTGATCGAGGGACCTTGATAGCTCGAGACATCGACACCGAGAGGGCGTGCGAATACTCGCGCACTGGTAAGGAAAAAAAAGAAAACAGCTAAGCAGGTTGCAACACGAACAAAACGCCGAGCGGGCATCCTTGCATCGTAATCACAAGCGAGAGATTAAAACAACAAAAAGCCGGTCGAATTGACCGGCTTTCGTGGTGAAACTTTGAACGAACCGAAGTTCGGCTAACTCATCGCCATCGCTGCACTGGTGATTTCCAAGAGCTCTTTGGTGATGTTCGCTTGACGCAGCTTGTTGTACTCCAGCGTCAAATCCTTGATGATCTGCTTCGCGTTGTCGGTCGCATTTTTCATCGCGACCATGCGCGCGCTTTGTTCGGACGCTTTGGCTTCGAGCAGGATGTGATAGATCTGAAAATTCACGCTGTGCGGCAGCAAGGCGCCGAGGACGTCAGTTTGGGTCGGCTCGTAAATGAATTCGGTCGCGCCTTGAGAATCGACTGCATGGGTTCCCGGCGCGGCATCGTTGCCAATGCCGCTGGCGTGCGGCTTGATCTCGCCGATAGGCAAGAGCTGCACGACTTCGGGTTTTTGAACGAGCGTCGAGAAAAAGCGGGTGTAGAGGACGTCGACACGGTCGACTTTTCCCTCGGCAAACATGTTGACCGCGAATTTAGCAATCGCTCGGGCTTCGCTGAAGAGCGGGGCGTCGCGATAGGTGAATTCAGCGGCGAGATCGCGCTTGGTGCGGGCGATGAACTGCGAGGCTTTGCGGCCGGCAGTGATAAAGACCGCGTTGGTGCGGTCGAACTTGGAGGCTTCGCGCATCAAGTTGCTGTTCAGCCCACCGCACAAGCCTTTGTCGGAACTGACGACGATGAGTAAACGCTTTTTCACTTCGCGCACTTCCATCAACGGATGCGAGAGATCGCCACCCGAGTTAGCCAAAGGCGCGAGGATCTCGTTCAACAAGGTGGCGTAAGGCCGACTGGCCAAAGCGGCTTGTTGCGCTCTGCGCATTTTCGACGCAGCGACCATCTGCATGGCCTTCGTGATCTGCGCCGTATTTTTTACCGACTTAATGCGCCGGCGTATGTCGCGTGTACTTGGCATCGCTCGTTAGAGGTTAGCGGTAAGTTTGCTTGAACTCAGTGACCGCGGCTTTCAATTCAGCAGTCAGCGCGTCGTCCAAAGCTTTCTTTTTACGGATGCCGTCCATGAGCTGCGGTTTGCGGCTCGTCAGGAAGTCCGTCAACTTCGCCTGGAAATCTTTAATCTTATCGACAGCGACGTCGTCCATGAGCGCGTTTTGCACGCACCAGAGAACGGCCACCTGCACTTCGACCGGCATCGGGTTGTATTGCGGTTGTTTGAACACTTCGACAATCCGCTTACCGAGCTCGAGTTGCTTCTGGGTCTTGGCGTCGAGGTCGGAACCGAATTGCGCGAACGCAGCCAATTCACGGAACTGGGCGAGATCGAGCTTGATACGGCCAGCGACTTGTTTCATCGCTTTGATTTGCGCAGCGGAACCGACGCGCGACACGGAGAGACCGACAGACACCGCAGGGCGAATGCCTTGATAGAACAAGTCGGTTTCGAGATAGATCTGGCCGTCGGTGATCGAAATAACGTTCGTCGGGATGTAAGCCGAGACGTCACCTGCTTGAGTTTCAATGATCGGCAGAGCCGTCAAGGAACCGCCACCGTAACGTTCGCTGACACGAGCGGAACGTTCGAGCAAACGGCTGTGGAGATAGAACACGTCACCGGGATACGCTTCGCGGCCCGAGGGGCGCTTCAAGACGAGCGAGACTTGGCGATAGGCGACAGCGTGCTTGGAAAGATCATCAAAAATGATCAAAGCGTCCATGTTGTTATCCATGAACCATTCGCCCATTGCGGCGCCGGAGAAGGGAGCGAGATATTGGTTCGTAGCGGAGTCAGAGGCGCTGGCCGCGACGATAATCGTGTAAGGCATTGCGCCGGCTTCTTCGAGAACGCTGATAACGCGGGCGACGTTTGATTGCTTCTGACCGATCGCGACGTAAATCGAATACATCGGGCGATAGTCGGTGTCCTTGGCGGCTTCAGCAGCTTTGTTTTGGCGCGCCTGGCTGATGATGGTGTCGACTCCGATGGTGGTTTTGCCAGTCGAACGGTCGCCGATGATGAGTTCGCGTTGGCCGCGACCGATCGGGATCATCGCGTCGACGGCCATAATACCAGTCTGCACCGGTTGGCTGACGGATTTACGCTTGATGATGCCAGGGGCGATCTTTTCAACGGGATATTGCGCTTCGGCTTTGATCGGGCCTTTGCCGTCGAGCGGCTGGCCGAGGGCGTTAACGACGCGGCCGAGCAGGCCTTTGCCGACGGGCACTTGCAAGAGCTTGCCGGTGGTGCGGACTTCCTGACCTTCTTTGACGTGGGTGTAATCACCCAAAATGATCGCGCCGACCTCGGATTCTTCGAGGTTAAGGGCGAGGCCGACGACTCCGTTGCCGAAGTCCAACATTTCGTTGAGCATGGCGTCGCTGAGGCCTTCGATCTTGGCCACACCGTCACCGATTTCGCGCACGGTGCCGACGTTTTGTTTCGTCACGCCGGTTTTGAGGCCGGAAATCTTCGATTCGATTTCTTGAAGTAAGGTTGTGCTCATAGGAACTAAAATTCTAAATTAAAAACTTTCTTGTAATGCTTCGAGACGGCCTTGAACGCTGCCGTCATAGACGTCGCCACCGACTTGAATGCGCAAGCCACCGAGCAACGCGGGGTTTTGTTTGAAGGTGAAATTCAACCCTTCGCCATAAGTCTTCACCAAATCAGCTTGAACTTTGGCCTGGTAATCAGCGGGCAGGGGAACGGCGCTTTCGATCACGGCATTGCGGCGTGCGTCGTCCAGCTTCACCAGTTTTTGAAATTGGGTGAGAATGCCGAGATACCCGCGCGGCTTTTGTTCCACGAGGATGTTCACGACCTGCCGGGCGCGGCTATCGTCGAACTTGCCGTTGACCTCGCACGCGCGAAAAGCGCGGCGCGCTTCAAGTCTGGCTTGTTTGTTGATTTTCATTTGCTTTAACGCAAAGACCCAAAGGGTTTATGCGGCCAATTGCTTGCGCGTTTCTTCGGCCAAACGAGTTTGGTCGTCGGCTGTCAGCACCTTGCCGGTGACGGATTGAGTGGTGCGGACCACGAGCGAACCCACTTCGCGCTTCAAATCGGTCAACATCTTGGCGCGTTCCAGAACGGACGCTTCCTTCGCTTTAGCGATAATTTGTTCGGCTTGAGAAATCGCTTTTTGCGTCTCTTGCTCCTGCACGCGAGCAGCGGCGGCGCGGGCTTCTTCGATCATTTTGTTCGCCTGAGTGTTGGCCTGGGCCAAAATATTTTGGCGCTCCTGTTCAGTGCGGGCAACTTCGGCTTTGATCTTCTCAGCATTGGCAAGGCCTTCAGAGATGCGCTTGCGGCGTTCTTCAAGAATTCCAAGCACCGGCTTGTAAGCAAAACGATGCAGCAAAAACGCGACGATGCAGAAGCTGATGCATTGGGCGATAAAGTTCGGCCAGGTAAAGCCGAAGGTTTCGCCCGTTTGCTTCGCCGAATTAGCGAGGTCTGTGCCGATGTTCGCCAGAATATAAATATGATTCATATCAACTTACAAAAAATCTAAGCGCGAGGTCCGAAGACCCCGCGCAATTGTTTACTTCGCGAGATAAATCGCAAAGAACACGATACCTTCAGCGAAGGCGGTGCTCAGAATGGCTTGCACGAGGATCTTCGTCGCTGCGCCGGGATTACGGCCGACAGCTTCCGAAGCCTTCATACCAATCAGACCTACACCAATGGCCGCGCCGAGCGCTGCCAGACCGACATGGATATTTCCAGTCATGTTATATTTGTCCTTTCATTCTCAGCTGTTCCCGCGATCGAACACGGTCAAACGGCCGAAATCCAAAATTAATGTTCGTGCGCCGGATGATCGCCTTCGTCATGCGAGCAGATCAACAGTGTGAACACTGAGGTCAGCAACATGAACACAAGGGCTTGGACGAGACCAACCAACACTTCGAGAAAGTAGAACGGAATCGGCACCAACCACGCGAGTTTTGGCACGACGTGCTGCATCGCTTCCAACATGGATTCACCGGCGTAAACGTTTCCGTAAAGACGGAAGCTCAGTGAAACCGGGCGGAACAAAATGGAAACGACTTCCAAAATGCCGACGATGAAGAAGACAACGATCATCAACGCTTTCAACAAGCCAGTGGTGTCACCCTTAGGGCCGAATAGGTGAAGAATAAAACCGCCGAAACCATTTGCTTGCAGCGCCCAAACAATCCAGCAGGCGAAGAACACCATTGCCATCGCAAAAGTCATGTTCAAGTCAGCATTAGCGCCGCGAAAGAAGGGGTGAGTCAGGACAAAGCCGTGGTCAGTTTGAATGCCGTTGCCGACTGTGCCGACACCGGGAATTAGGCCGAACCAATTACAAAACAGAATGAAAATGAAGATTGTGGCAAAAAACCAAAAGGTCTTTTTCACAAGCGCAGGCCCGATGATGTCTTCCAGGAATTTATAAAGGCTTTCCACCATCCACTCCCAGAAGTTCTGTAGACCGGCAGGAATCATTTGCACGTTGCTCATCGCGATGCGCGCGAAAATGATCAGGAACGCTGCGACAATCCACGTGACGACCATGGAGTTGGTGATTGGAAGCGGGCCGACGTGGGTGATGACAACGGGATGAAGCGGCAGGCCGTGCTCTTCGTGTTCGCCGGCTTTGGCGTGTTCTTCAGCAGTTTTGCCTTGTTCGACAGCGGTGTTGCCTTGTTGTTCGGTGGCTTTGATGGTCTCGCCAGCTTCGACCTGCGCGAGCATCGCGGGCATGTGGACCGGTTCCGCGGCGAAATTCGCGAGCGGCAAGAGCAGTAGCGTTACAGCTAAAATCAGCGTTCTCATTGAACGAAAAATAACAATCCACGACAGTGCGCATATATGTATGCCCCGAATCCGCCTCTTTACGTCGACGGCTAAGGGACCCCGCACTGGCGAGGGAGCGCAGAACTTGCATTATTGTGAAAGTTTTCACAAGCGAATTTTTGACCCATTTTCGGGCATCTGCGGCTGCGGGTATGCCCAAGTTGTGGATCGGCACGGCCGTTAAATGTAAATGGCTGGAAAGGAGTGCGATATGCTTTTTGTGTTAGCCACTGGGTTGCGCTAATGACGAAAGAACGAAGGAGAGCGCAGCAGCTGTCAATTGTAGCGCCACAATGCATTCAGAGTTTGCCCTATAGCTGATCGGAGGAGTTTCAAGCAGTATCCGCTTCAAACCCACCCGAGTAAGTCGAGGCCGAACTGTTCGTGCCTATCGACGTCGTGCCTCGTACGCGCGAGCAGTTGTTCATTACTTAACAAATCCGCTGGACCAAATCCGGCGTGCCCAGTCAGTCCCAAGCTCAGTATGAAAATGCGATGCCTTCGCGCGGTTGCAGCAGCCGTGTCCGTCCTTGCTCTTGTTATCACTGCCAGCAGGCCGGTGTTTGGCGCGCAAAGTATCACCGCGCAAATTGACGCGATTACGGCGCGACCGGCGCTCGCGGGTAACACGTGGTCGGTCTTGATCGAGAACGCGGCCGGTAACGTCACGTATTATCAGCAGACCCCGACCCTGACACAGGCACCGGCGTCGAACATGAAGAACATCACCTCTGGCGCCGCGTTTGAATTGCTCGGGACGACAAACTTTTTTGTGACGACCGTTTTCCGCAACGGAACATTCAGCGGCGGGGTGGTGACAGGTGATGTCAACCTGCTGGTGAAACATGACATCACGTGGAACGACGATGTGTTCGGGACAGGTAACGCGAGCGCGCCGTTGGATTTCATTACGACGCAGTTGAGGAATCAGGGCATCACCAAAATCACGGGCAATGTGCAAATATATGGGGCGTGCATGTATAATCACTCGGCCACGGACGACACGCGCGATTTTGCGAATCAGGCCACCTACAACTTGGAAGGTGCGACGGCGTTCAAGGCCGCGTTGCAGGCGCAAGGAATCACGGTGACTGGAAGCGCTTTGGGCAAGAGTGGGTTTAGCGCGCCCGGGACTTTAATTTACACGTATCGCTCGACAAACCTGACGTATAGGAGTTCGCCGCTGCGATTGGACATCGCGTGTATCCGCATGGGCAAAGTCAGTCACAACGTCATGGCCGATTTGTTAATGCGCCATATCTCTTACGAGTTGACTGGCAATGATGATTTCACCTCGGGCGCGAATAAGGTGCTGGGTTGGATAAAGAATTCAGTGGGCATTTCGACCAACGGCATGGCGATTTTGGATGGTTCGGGTTTGTCCCACAGCGATCGTGTCAGCGCCAAGGAAGAGAATGCGATTGATCGGTATTTGGTCGCGCACTTTCCGACGTGGGATGACATCCTGCCGATTGGTTGTTTTGACGGGACGTTGGGCAGTCGCTTTTGCGGCACCGACGGAGCGAACCATGTGCATGCGAAGACCGGGTCGCTCAGCATCTCGATCGACCTGAGCGGATACGTTGATAATCCCCACAACGGGCAACGATATTTCTTTTCGTTCCTCGTCAACAACGCGTCCGGCATTGATGACGCGAATACGCGCCAGGCGATTGATGATGCGGTGAATGTCGTGGCGGGAGTGATTCCAACGACGGTTGATAGTTATGCCGGCAACGATGTGGATGGTTCGATGCAGGTGGTTTTGCCGGACGCGGTGAATGTGACGGAGGTCGATCCGCAGAATGGCGCGAATGGAGCGTTTGCCGGGTGGTCAAGTCTTGGTGGGCCGACCGGGAATGGTGGAACGCCAGTCATGGGCTATAACGCGGACCAGCGCGTGCAGCTTTTTCTTCGCGGTGCGGATAACAATATATGGACAGTCGCCGAAACGGCCGTGAATGGCGGTTTTGGAGCGTGGAGTAGTTTGGGCGGGAATGTGCGCGGAAGTGTGAGCGTTGGATATTTGGCGAGCGGCGCGATGCAGATTTTTGCGCGCAGTTCGAGCAACACCGTGATCACGGCCGCGCAAAGTGGTGCCAATGGCACTTTCGGCGCATGGAGTGATTTGGGCGGCAGTTGCTTTGATGACCCGGTTGTTGGCGCGAATGCGGATGGACGTTTTCA
>JAQGOW010000068.1 GCA_028293405.1 Verrucomicrobiales bacterium | reverse complement strand
AGGCTTTCGTGATTTGCCCGAACGAAAACATCGGCGATATGATGTCGCTTGTTTCAGAGAAGCGCGGCAGCGTGGATCACACGGAGACTTTGGATTCGCGCCGCGTCATGCTGACGAGCCTGATTCCATTGAACGAAATCCTGATTGATTTCCATGACCGCATCAAAAGCATCACGCGCGGATTCGGGTCCATGGATTACGAGCAGGCCGGATACGTGCCTTCGGACATGGTGAAACTGGATATGCTCGTGAATGAGGAATCTGTCGACGCATTTTCCAGCATCGTCCATCGCAGCAAAGCAGAGTTCAGAGGACGAGCGCTCGCCGCAAAGTTGAAGGAAGTTATTCCAAAGCAGCAGTATCAGGTGGCTATTCAAGCCGCTATTGGTGGAAAAATTGTCGCACGCGAAAGTGTTAGTGCGATGCGCAAAGACGTCACCGCGAAATGTTACGGCGGCGACATCACCCGTAAACGCAAGCTGCTCGAGAAACAAAAAGAAGGCAAAAAGCGGATGAAACAATTTGGCTCGGTGAACATCCCGCAGGAAGCATTTATTGAAGTGCTCAAAGCATAGCCGTTTTGACTGATCACTGATTACTGCACCTATGAGACTACGCTGGTTTCTATCAAGCACAGTACGCGAAGCTTCGGACCTGACCAAACACGTCCGCAAGCTCCTCAATGCACAGCGCGACATTCTCCCGCCGCAAGCCGTTGACACCGTTGAAGCGTCGTTGAAAGAAACTTGCACCGCGCTCAATACTGCGGTCGATACTGCCACGATTCGGGCCGCCGCGACTCAATTGGAAACAACCGCGAATAAGTGGCTCAAGCCCTACCCGAACGCCGTTTGGCGCGAGAATATTGAAGTGTTTCTCGTGGCAATCGTAATCGCGATGGGCATCCGCACGTTTTTCCTGCAGCCGTTTAAAATCCCGACCGGCTCCATGCAACCAACGCTTTTTGGCATGACTGTCAAAAGTGTTGCCGATGATCCGAATTATAAGATGCCGGAAACCGGCGGACGCATCGCTGATGCTTTATTGCGCGGACGTTTTTATCACGAATGGATCGCGGATGCTGACGGCGAAGTTCTTGGTGTTGGCGCGCCACAACATCTGAGCATGTTTATCAACAAGCGTCAGGTTGCAGTCCAATACGCGGGCCAATCCGCACCGACGGTCAAAACGTTTTGGTTCACACCCGAAGATGCCGGCGGTGGTCGCGATCTTTTCACAACCGACCAACTCGACGACGGTCGTTATGTTCAAACGTTGTATCGCGGTAAACAATTTCATAAAGGCGAACCGATCGTTCGAATCATCGACACCACCGGCGATCACTTATTCGTCGATCGTTTGACTTACAATTTTAGGAAACCCAATCGCGGCGAAATCATTGTTTTCAAGACCAAAGGCATTGAAGGTTTGGACCAATCGCAATTTTACATCAAACGCCTGGTTGGTCTGCCCAATGACCAGCTCAGCATCTGTAAGGTGAACCCGACCGATCCACGGCCTCAGCACGCCTGCATCAACGGCAAGCCATTGACCGCTGCCGATCCGCATTTCGAAAACGTTTATTCCTTTGACCCTAAACAGGAGCCTCAGGACAGCCATTATTCGGGCCATATTTTGGCAAGCGGCGGTTGGTCCGGTGGTCGTCCAGTATTATTGACCGAGGATGATCGATTTCACGTGCGACCAGAACACTACGCAGTTTTCGGCGACAATACCGCGAACAGTTTGGATTCTCGATATTGGGGCGATTTACCGGAAGAAAACGTGATCGGCAAATCCTGGTTCGTATATTGGCCGATTGGATCAAGATTCGGCTGGGGCCAGCGATAATCGAGGCTAAGCGACCTCCTGAGGGCACTGTCTTGTTTCGCACAATGTTTGTTATATTCCCTTAGACTGTAGGTGGGCAATCCCCTCGTGCTGAATCAATCCGCGGTTGGCCTACTGACTCAAGTCTGCTTCTTCAGCCATTGGTTCGATCGGTTCCTGAAGCTGTTCGGGTGCAACTGGATTGAACTGCATTGCGCCGTGTTCGGATAAAACTGCCACCACGTCCTCGTAATGCTTGTGTTCAGCGTATGACAATGCCGTTTGGCCGTGTTCGTCGGCATCGTTAACCTTAGCACCGGCATCCAGGAGCAATTCGACCGTTTCTTTATCGCCAGCCATCGCGGCGCCCATAATTGGGGTGTAACCAAACGGGACGCCGGTTTTAGCGTTTATCCGGGCTTTGTTGGCCACAAGGATCTCCATAACTGCGGTGTAATCAGAATCGGCTGGTTTGGCGTTCCAAGGCGTGTGCAATGCGGCCCAGCCGTAACGGTCGTAAGCAGATGGGTTTGCGCCATTTTTGATGAGCAGGGTGACTGTTTGCGGATGGCGCGCCCACGCGGCCAACATCAACGGCGTTTGACCGGCCGAATTCCGCAAGTCTGCATTTGTATATTTGGTCAGGAGCAGTTCAATCACTTTATCGAACCCGCGTTGAGCAGCGACATGCAAGGGTGTATTGCCGTGTTTGAGCAGGGCGCCTTTGTTGGGATTCGCACCGTGAGCCAACAATTCTTTGACCGAATCAGCGTCGCCATTTTCAGCAGCGATAAAGAGCGGGGTGCATCCACGGGAATCTCGACTGTCGATTTTTGCGCCTTGTTCGAGAAGCGTTGCAACTTTCGCTTTGTCACCTTTGGCAACGGCCTGATGCAACGGCGATTTGGAAACGCATCCTTGAACGATCAACGCGAGCGCCAGAACGGCGGGCCAGAATTTCATAGTGAAAGATGGTGGGCGATGAGGGATTCGAACCCCCGACCAACAGCGTGTAAAGCTGCTGCGCTACCGCTGCGCTAATCGCCCGAAATTGACGATGAAACATATACGATTGTCGACGTGGAAACGCAAGTTAACCCACTGGAAAAATCGGGCCCCTACTCCACTTCATTGCCAAAACCTTGCTGACGCAGTGCTTCGTACAACACGAGCGCCACGCAGTTGGACAAATTCAGCGACCGAACTTTATCGTGGAACATTGGGATTCGGACCCATGAATCGCGGTATTCGTCGAGAAGCTGTTTTGGCAGACCTGCGGTTTCTCGGCCGAAGATTAGGTAGTCATTCGCGGCGAATTTGACCTGATCATAGCGTTGGGTGCCTTTGGATTCGATGATCCATAACCGGGCGTCAGCTGGAAGTTGTTTTGCGAACTCGGCCCAATTCGGCCAGCGGTGCCAATTCAAATGTTGCCAGTAATCAAGGCCGGCGCGTTTTAGTTGGGAATCGTCAAGTTTAAAACCGAACGGCTCGATTAGGTGCAGGGTCGTGCGCGTTGCGGCACATAATCGAGCAACATTGCCAGTGTTCGGCGGAATTTCAGGTTCGACTAAGACGACGTTCATCTTTTTTAGCCTCACTCATCAGTAGCATCGGTGTTGTCCTTGGTTTTCTTTTTGTAAAATACTTTCCACAACACAAGCCCGTGAGCAGGGGCCGTCATGCCGGCGGCGTTTCGGTCTTTGGCGGCAACAATTTTCTTCACATCACTGAGTGCAATCTTCCCCTGCCCTACGTAAACCAACGTGCCGGCAATGCCTCGACACATTTTATATAGGAAGCCGTCTCCTTCGATTATGAAGGTGAGCAGATCGCCGTTTTTTTTGATATCACAACGGTGCAGTGTGCGGACGGTGGAATCCATCTTGTATTCGCGGCTGGCAGCAAACGATTGAAAGTCGTGTTTGCCGAGGAACAATTTCGCGGCATCACGCATCCTCCTGAGGTTTAATGCAGGGCCGACATGCCACGCACGACCGCGCAACAACGGGTTCATCGCGTAATGGTTCCAGACAAAATAACGATATTGTTTGCCGCTGGCGTCAAAACGGGCGTGGAATTTCTCCGGACAATGCGACACGGCCATTATGCGAATGTCTTCGGGAAGAAATGCATTGATGGCCAATCCGAATCTCGCGATCGGCATTTTGAATTCTTCTTTGGGAATTTCAACGTGCACAACCATGCCGAGCGCGTGAACACCGGTATCGGTGCGACTGGAACTGTGAACGCGTTTCACGCCGGGAAAAAATCGCTGCAACGCTTCTTCGACACGCTGTTGCACGCCTAAGCCGATTTTCTGCACCTGCCATCCTGCGTAATTCGTGCCGTCGTAGGCGATGGTCAGTTTGAACTTCACAGGCTGTCCAAATAACTCTGCAACAAAATTGCGGCGGCGGTTTGGTCGGCTTTCAGTTTGCGTTCTTCGCGGCGTAGCCCGCCCTGGATCATGTCACGATTGGCTTGGACCGATGTAAGGCGTTCATCCCACGTGCGGATTGGGACGCCGATCGCCACTTTTAACTGTTCTACAAATTTGCGCGCTTTTTCGGCAGCGGGCCCGTAGGTGCCGTCCATGTTGCGCGGAATGCCCACGAGGATTTGCTCGACGTTTCTTTCTGCTACGACTTTTTTTAGACTTTCAAGCAATGCGACAATCGGTTCGGCGTTCAGGAATGTTAGCGGTTGCGCGATCATTCCCATTTCGTCGCTGATGGCGAGACCAATGCGTTTGGTGCCGTGATCTAAGGCGAGCACTCGCATATTATAGTGTTTTCAAAACTTTCGTTGCGCTCCGGACAGTGTGTTCGATGTCTTTTTCCGAATGCGCTGCGGAAATGAAGCCGGCTTCGAATTGCGACGGCGCGAAATAAACACCTTCGTTGAGCATGCCGTGGAAATATTTTGCGAACCGAACGCGGTCGCTTTTCATAGCGTCGGCTAAATTGTGCACCGGTTCCGAAGTAAAGTAGCCGCAGAACATGGAGCCAACGCGATTAAATTGCACCGGCACACCGGCGGAAATCGCCGCGTTCTTCATTTCGGCTTCAAGTATCGCGCCCAGGTGTTCGAGCGTTTGGTAGGCGTTGCTCGCGGCGAGTTCTTCGAGGGTAGCGATACCGGCCGCCATTGCCAAAGGATTTCCGCTCAAAGTGCCGGCTTGATAGACCGGACCAAGTGGCGCGAGGCAATCCATGATTTCAGCGCGACCGCCGAATGCACCGACCGGCAAACCGCCCCCGATGATTTTGCCGAACGTTGAAAGGTCCGGCGTAATTCCAAATCGTTCTTGTGCGCCGCCGCGTGCGAGACGGAACCCGGTCATGACTTCGTCGAAAATCAAAAGCGCGCCGTTTTCTTGTGTGCTCTTGCGCAAGAATTCGAGATAGCCAGGTTTCGGAACATATAAACCCGCATTGCCCGGAACAGGTTCAACGATGATGCCTGCGATTTGATTCGGGTTGGCTTTGAATGCCGCCGTGACGGCGTCTTCGTCGTTATATGGAAGAACGATTGTGTGCTGCGTGAATGCTGCGGGCACGCCGGCACTGTCAGGATTGCCGAAAGTCAGGGCACCGGAACCGGCCTTGACCAACAACGAATCAGCATGGCCGTGGTAGCAGCCGTCGAATTTGATGATCTTGTCACGTTTAGTGAAACCGCGCGCGAGGCGAATGGCGGACATGCAGGCCTCCGTCCCGGAGTTGCACATGCGAACTTTTTTCACGCTCGGCACGGCATCGCACACCAGCTTCGCCATCGTAACTTCGAGGGGGTTGGGAATACCGAAACTTGTCCCCTGCTCTGCAGTGTCTTTGACGGCTTTGATTATTTTCGGATGTGCGTGGCCGAGGATTGCCGGACCCCAGGTGCCGACGTAGTCGATATAGTCATTGCCGTCCACGTCGAAGACATGGGAACCGCTGACTTTGTTCGCGAAAAATGGAGTGCCGCCGACGCCGCGAAACGCGCGCACCGGTGAATTAACGCCGCCGGGAATATAGTTGAGCGCTTCGGCGAAGAGTTTTTCTGATTTAGTGTGGGAGAGCATGTGAATTGGGTCTAATGGCGAAAGTGGCGAACACCGGTGAAGACCATGGTGAGTCCGCGTTCATCGGCGGCGGCGATAACTTCGGCGTCGCGGACGGAGCCGCCCGGTTGAATAGCCGCCGTTGCGCCGGCTTCGGCGGCGGCGATCAAACCATCGGCGAATGGGAAGAAGGCGTCGCTGCAAACAACACTGCCTTTCAAAGACAATCCCGCTTCGCCTGCTTTCCAAACCGCAATGCGACTGGAATCGACACGACTCATTTGACCGGCACCAACACCGAGCGTGCGATCGGAACCAACGTAAACGATAGCATTGGACTTGAGATGTTTGACGACAAGCCATCCAAACAGCATCGCCCGTTTTTCAGCGTCGGTCGGTTGGCGTTTAGTAACAATCTTCAAATCCGATTCGCGGATGATTTTTGAATCGGGTTGTTGAGCTAAAATCGATCCAGCACCAACGCTGCGTATTTGAAGGTCGCTCGTGCAAGGCGATTTGAGCAGCTTCAATAGGCGGAGATTCTTTTTCTTTTGCAGAATCTCGAGGGCATCCGGCGCGAAGTCCGGCGCGATAATAACTTCGCTAAAAATTTCCGCGATCGCTTCCGCACAAGCCGCGTCGAGCGTGCGATTCACGGCAATGATTCCGCCGAACGGCGCCTGTTTATCAGTAGCGATAGCTTTGTCCCAGGCTTCGCGCAAAGTGCTCCCCTGCCCTACACCGCATGGATTCGTGTGCTTCAGGATGGCAAGTGTTGGGCGTTCACCATCAAATTCTGAAATCAACATTGCCGCCGCAGTGAGATCGAGGATGTTGTTATAAGAAAGCTCCTTGCCGTGAAGTTGTTTGAAGTAGTCAGCAAAGTTGCCGTAAAGCGCAGCGTTTTGATGCGGGTTTTCGCCGTAACGAAGTGATTGCGCGCGCGGAAGGGTTACCTGCAATTCGTTCGGCAAAGTTTCAGTTTTTTCGCCTGCCGATGCTTTTGTGCCGAACGCCTTAGATAAATAATTCGCAATCGCGCCGTCATACTTTGAGGTTGTTGCAAAGACTTTCGCGGCGAGACGACGGCGAAGGTCGAGTGTGGTGTAACCCTTTTGTGCAACTTGATCAGCGACTTCGGCGTAGTCCATAGGATCGATCACGACCGTGACGCTGTCGTGATTTTTAGAAGCACTGCGCAACATCGCCGGTCCGCCGATGTCGATATTCTCAATTGCTTCTTCCAAGGTGACGTTCGGCTTCGCGATGGTTTGCTCGAATGGATAAAGATTAACGACGATCAAATCGATTGGTTTGATCTCATGCTTTTTCACCGCTGCTTCGTGCGCGGCATTGCCGCGTATATATAATAGGCCGCCGTGAACTTTCGGGTGCAGGGTTTTAACGCGCCCGTCCAGCATTTCGGGAAAACCGGTATAGGCGCTGAGATCACTGACGATCAGGCCCTGGTCGCGCAAAATTTTGGCGGTGCCGCCCGTTGAAATGATCTCGACTCCAGCCGCGGCGAGAGCTTGAGCAAAGGGAACCAAACCGGTCTTATCGAAAACGGAAATAACGGCGCGTTGAATCTTCGGCATAGAGCGGAATCAATTTTGCAGAAGGACGCGGGCAGTCAATGGTAAGTTGGAATTGAGTTTCAAGACTCCCGGCGCGGTGCTTCTTAACGTTAGATCCTCCGTTTTCACCCTCGGTTTGGCATAGTGGATTGCCTAAAATAAAATTTGACGTTTGTACCTAGTGGCACGAACCTATCCGCCACGTCGTGGCCCCAAGTCCGCGGCGTGAGTCAGCACTCAGGTTATGGACTCAATTAACACGACCGATACACCAGAGAACAAGTTACATTTTTTGGATTACTGGCGCATTGTCAGAATGCGCAAAGCGCTGATTCTCACGGTGTTCTTCCTTGTCGTGATCACGACCACGCTTTTCACCAAGTTCGTCCTCCAGCCGCAATACGCCAGCATGGTCTGTATTGAAGTCAACCGTTCGCGTTCGGCGGTGTCGGTCACTGGCGGCGGGAATATGGGTATCGGTTACGACCCTTACTGGATCCAAACCGAATTTCGCAAGATTGAATCGCGCTCGATTCTCGATCCGGTCATCGAAAAGCTGGAGTTCAAGGGCATGGTCGGGTTGACCAAAATTCTGGCCAAGCAAGCCGGTGAAGAACAATGGGATAAGGAGACAACTTACTTGTATCTGTCGCGCTTGGTTAAAGTGCAACCGGCGCGTAACACGAGTTTGATTGAAATTTGGGTCCGCAACAGTGATCGCCTTTTGGCGGCGAAGATCGCCAATGCGATTGCTGATAGCTACAAGGAATCACGTATCAATGAATGGCGCGATGAACATGCTCCGGGGTTGAAGTCGTTGGAAGAGCAAGTGGAAGCACAAACCGCGCAGATCAAGCAGGCCGAAAGCAATCTGGCAACTATGCGCGCCGAATTTGGCATCTCGGAAATCCAGGACAATCCTTACGTCAGCACGACGCTGGAAACTGAAACCATTCGTAGTCTGGCGATTTCTCGTGCTGAACAGGCTCGTAATTACACAGAGGATAGCCAAATTTTTGCTGGTTTGAAGAAGCTGACCCGGGATGAATTGCGCACCGGGCTCACGGCGGCTTATCCGCGTCAACTTGATCCAGTGGTATCCACGCTCAGTTCGGAATGGACCGAAGCAGAACAAAAGGTCACGGCGTTGAAGGAAAGTTTGGGCGAACAGAATCCCGAATTTAAGACGGCAAAAGCTTTGCTGGAACGCACGCAACAGCAGTTGGATTCAAAGATCGATGGTTTACTGGCAGGATTGCAACAGCGCGTCGCCAACGAAAAGGCTTCAGTCCAGGACTATGACCAACAGATTGACACTGCGACAAAGGCTCGCAACCAGAAGTTGATCAAAACGCAGGCTTATCCTATCGCAAAAAACGAATTGGAAAGCAGTCGCCGCCAGCGCGATGACTTGCGTTTTCGTGTGAGCACAATGAGAGCGGAGTATGATCAACCACTACAATCAATCGTGGTAGTTCGTGACCAGGCGACTCCATCACCTGCAAATAAGCCAGTGAGCCCGAACGTGATGTTAAACATCGTTTTGGGAGTTATCGTTGGGTTGATCGTTGGCATTGGTTTGGCATTCTTCATCGAATATCTCGATACCAGCGTCAAGACCATCGACGACGTTGAACGCGCCTTGCAGGCCCCGGTGCTCGGAGTTATTCCTCAGCACGTCGGCAACTTGATGGAGCTTGGAGCGGATAGTCCGCACGCGGAAGCATATCGCGTGTTGCGGACGCAAGTGTTGTTCTCACGCAAGGATGACAAGCTGAAGACGTTATCGGTGCTCAGCGGTGGGGCTGGCGAAGGCAAGTCCACGACATTGTTCAACCTTGCGACAATTTTCGCGCAGAGCGGCGATCGAGTGTTGGTGATTGATTCCGACTTGCGCCGTCCCAGCATCCATAAATTGATGCACGTGGAAAACACGAACGGGCTTACGTCGGTCTTGCTCAAACAGAAGTCGCTCGAAGAAGTGATTCAGCACACGAAAATTCCTTCGCTCGACTTTATCCCGAGCGGCAAATTGCCGAGCAGTTCGATGGGAATTTTGAGTTCGCCGCAGATGAAGCAATTGATCCAGGACGTGAAAGGACGTTATGACTTCGTGTTCTTTGATTCACCGCCGTTACTCGGGGTGAGCGATGCGAGCATTCTCGCGAGCGAGATGGACATGGTACTGCAAGTCATCCAGTATCGCCGCTATCCGCAGCCGATGACGATTCGCGCGAAGCAGACGATTCTGAAGGTTGGCGGAAACTTGCTCGGCATCGTGCTGAACAATATTAACGTGAGCCAGGACCAGAATTACTATTACTACAGCGGTTACTATGAGTATGCGACCGGCAAGGAAAACACGGTCGTGAAGCTGAGTGATGCGGCTCCGAAGGTTGAGATTAAACAAAAATACTAGTACGCGGTCTGATAGATATGATTTCGATGTTGAGAACGTTACCACGTTATGCCATTGCGGCGCTCTTTTGCGCGACCATTCTATTCTGCGGATGTGCGACGATTGGACAGCCAGCCGGCACCGCCAAAGAAGACGGCAAAGGTGCGCCATCAGTTGATCGTATCCCGTTGCGTGTTGGTGACACGGTAAAGGTTGTGTTGGTTCCACCATCACGAGCTGCCAACGCGAATCAGCCACAGGACCATAAGGTAACCGTGAAAGAAGACGGCACGATTGCCCTGCCCTATTTTCCGGCGATTCCTGCTGCGGGGAAAACAACCAAGGAATTGGAAGAAATCATTTACCAGAAATATGTGCCCGATTATTACAAATCTCTTGGAGTAACTGTCGAGCCTGACGCTCGATTCTTTTACGTTACAGGCGAAGTTATCAAGGGCGAACGAAAAGAGTACATCGGCGCCATGACAGTAACGCGCGCAATTGCGTCATGCGGTGGTTTCACCGAGTATGCCAATAAGAAGAAAGTGATCTTAACCCGCGCGGATGGCACAATTATAAAGGTGAATTGGTTCGAAGCCACCGAAACCCCCAAGAAGGATCCCCAAGTGTATCCGGGCGATACTGTAGACGTGAAACGTCGCTGGCTCTAATGATTCAACTGCACATTCTTTCCGGTAAAAAGGCCGGTGCAACCTTTTCAGCTTCGAAGCTGCCGTTCCACGTGGGACGCGCAGCTTCTTCCGCTTTCACCCTCGATGACGCTGGAGTGTGGGACCAGCACTTTACGATTTCCTGGCCGACGACCGAATCGTTAGTGCTGACTGCAAATCCAAAAGCGACGACGATCGTTAATGGCGCCAAAGTGAGTGAGGCCGCGTTGCGCGAGGGAGATTTAATTGAAATTGGCGCCGTGAAGATGCGATTTGGCTTCGAGGTGGTGAAGCAAAAGAGTTTGCTGACGCGCGAGCTTTTAACGTGGATTGGCCTTGGGGCGTTGTCGCTCGGGCAGGTTGCGTTAATTTATCAGTTGCTGAAATAGACCTCCGCCTTGTTCCTTGTCCGCTAGAATTATTCTTCGCGATACCGTTGCGCGATCGGGAATCTCCGACCTACTCCAAATGCTTTCGTCGTTACTTTTAACCCCGGTGCAGCTTGACGCCGTTTGTATTCGTTGATGTCAATCATGCGGATCACCTTGCGGACCGTTTCATGGTCGAAACCAAGTTTT
>JAQGOW010000412.1 GCA_028293405.1 Verrucomicrobiales bacterium | reverse complement strand
GCTTTCCGGTTCGGGACTGTTTCAAAGTGTTTTTTGCGGCAACGGGGCGCAATAGATGTCAGCGGGAACGGGTCGGGTGACTTCGCCGAGTTTTTTGAAGCGATCCCATGCGGGTAGGCTGGCGTTGATGTCGGCGTATGTTTGTCGGGGAGGTTTTGTTTCTTTATGACGGCGCAGGCGCTTTTTAACCGTGTCGGTCAGGATTGCGCCGTAGATGAGACGGCGGGCACATAGTTGCTGCAGCGGTGTGCGGTCGTGAATCACTAACAAACGGCCTCGGGCTTCCTGCCACTGGGAAGCGGGCAGGGTTGTTTCGCGGATGAATTGGCCGCCGCAGGCTAGACGCAGTTCGTTCGCGATTGCTGCTGGATATTGGCGTTTGATGCGCTCGAATTCTTTGTCGGAAATTGCTGCTGAATCGCCACAACAGGACACGACGTTTTCGCGGAGCAGGCGGCGGAGTTCGCAGTCGTCCAATGGTTCGAGCAAGCGTTGGTCAACGGATTGGGCGAATGCTTCTTCGTAGAGACGAACGAATTCGGGTGCTGTTACTTTTGCTGAATTGGCATCGGGTCCTGCGGATGCCAGCACGGCATTGGACAACTCCTGTTCGGTGGCTTCTTGTTTGTGGATTTTCGGCGAGCCAGGGAGCAGGAAGAAGTGGGCGTGGCGCAGAATGCTACTCGCAAGAATGGGTTGGCTTTCGCCGCGGGCAAAGATGAGAGCGTCGGACCATGTGCCGAGACTTTCATATTCATTGACCAGGCCGAGGAGGCCGGTGCGCGGATGTTGCAGCGCAAACATGCGTGCGTTGGGAATTTCGTCTATGGTGAAGCCACCGAGAGGTTCGAATCCAAGCGCCTGAAATGATTCGACACGTTGTGAGCCTCGGCTGAGTTTGCGCCAGGCGAAAGGTTCGAGTTGTTTGAGGGTCAGTCGCTGGGGAAATTTGTGAATGGCGGCAGCTTGATGGTAGGCGGTTGTTTTGATGATCCGCGCCCTGAGCCAAAAGAAACCAACGACGATGGCGGCCAAACAAAGCAGTGCCAACACCGCGAAAAATGTGAGCAGGAAATCCATTTCACCGTGCTTAGGCGGCGAGTTGTTTAGTGGCGGCTTCGCGCGACGGCGCCAACAGGATGTAGGCGCGCACCGGTTCCTGAACTTCTCCGGTTTTTTGGAGGCACAAGCCTGCGGTGTTTTGGAGAATGATTTCGTCAATCAGGTCCAAGGCAGTTTCAGCATTGCCGCGTCGCAGTTGGTTTAGGACGTGGCGTTGTTCTTCGTCGAGCGTGACGACGGATTCGATTGCTTCGATAATTTCTTCGGGTTCGAGGGTTTCAGCAATGGCAAAGGTGCGGTCCTGAATACGTTCCCATTCGGCGGCGAGAAGTTGCTCGTCATCGAGATATTGCGCCAAACATGCTTTTTGTAGCTCGAGGATGTGCGCTTCGCGACGGTTTTTGTAAATTGCTTCTACCGTTTCCTCATCGACGGGTTCTCCTTTAGCAACGATGTGACGGCGGATTTCCTCGCGGCTGACGCCGCCTTTTTTCATGCGCCAATTCATGCCCGCAGCGTGATCGCGCTCGAATTGAGCTACGAATTGGTCGGCAGTAACGGGCACGCGCGGTGCGGGTTGCGGGTGTTGTTTGAAGGCGTTGAGGACCGTCGCGACGCAATCGTCTCCGACCCAGAGAATCGGATGGAATGGGCGTTCGTCCAAATTTTTTCCTGTGCCCTTGCTTGACGCCGAAAGGCCGGCACCGTCTTCAAAAATGCAGTTGATGTCGAACGCGTGACCAATAGCAGGGTAATCGTAGATTGCTGCATAAAGGCGCTCGGTCGGATGAACGAACGCGAGCATTTGCATGCCGGGCATTTCAGGCACGGTGAATGCGCCGATCTTTTCAAAACCGAGGGCGGTGAACTCGCTGGCGCACTGCAGCATTTTGACCTCATCGCGCCACTTGGGATTGGGTTCAGGTTGTGGATGGACGCGGCAGGGGGGACAGCCGGGTTGGTCGGTCGCCTGTTTGACAATTTTGCGAAACCAACGAATGACGAACGCAAGGCCGGCAACGAGCAGCAGCAAAATGACAATGGCGACCACTCCAGCTATTTTCAAAATCAGCATCATATGTTTCCGTGTTAAAACCGAGTTCCGGGGATACAACCATTCCCTTTTGTTTGACAGGAGTGATAAAAGCAGACCTGATGCCAAATCGGGGGAAACACTGACTGAATCGGTGTAAGCTACGGCAATTAAGGTGGTTTTGATGCTCGTCGCGTGAGAAAATCGAGGTTAGGCGAGTCGTTCACCGCACTTGTGAAAAAGAAATCACGGACCCGAATGAATTTGAGACCGGAGTGGATATAACCTTAGGTCATTCGCCGGCTTGTTGGAGTGCGGTCTTTTTCACGTTCGCCGCGAGACGAAAACCAGCTTCGTTCTCGAGTCTGTCCATCAACGGTTTCACCGAAACCACCAACCCTCGCGCTTTCGCCACCAGCAAAACACCGACGATACCGATTACGGTGAGCTGTTCGCGAACGGCAACGGCTCGTCCGAGCTTTTCATCGATTAGGAGGCGATCGGCTTTGAGTTCGTGAGCGAGCGCGATTGCCTGTGCCTCGCCGATGTCTATTTCACGTGCGAGCTGTGCGACGCGGTCAGTTCCCACAGGGGCGCGGACGGATATGAAGCTGGGCACGTTTCGATGAAACCGCCGAAGTTCTGCGTCAACAGCCGGCGGGATGATGACTACGCCAAACACTTTCGAAAGAAGGTCCTCGTGCCCGATCGTCAGAAGGTTCGAAATGCAAGACGTGTCGCTGACAACGATCATTTCCGTGTCAATTCAGCCACTGCTTGCACATCACGCAAGAGTTCGTCCATGTCGTAATTCGCGGCGATGCCTCGGTGCCCCAATTCTTTTTGGAATGCCGCCTGGGAACAACCGGCCAGTTCCGCAGCTTGCCCAAGCGTGAGGTGCCCAGCCGAATACATGCCGCAAGCTAAGTCGAGCATCAGGTCGGTAGGCTTAAGTTGCGACACGAACTTGTCTGGGAGTTCGATGTTCATACCGGTAACGTACCGATAAATCCGGCCTTGTTCAATTGTGAATACAATCGCGCGCGCGGCCCTACTGTTAGGCTATGATGCCTTTGACGACGTTGCCGTAGGTTTCGGTTAAGCGGAAATCGCGGCCGTTGTAGCGGTAGGTCAGGCGCGTGTGGTCGAAGCCTAACATTTGCAGAATGGTCGCGTGCAGGTCGTGGACGTGGAC
>JAQGOW010000032.1 GCA_028293405.1 Verrucomicrobiales bacterium | reverse complement strand
CAAAACGTAGGAAGATTTTTCGGACAAGTCAAACCACACTAATGCGTTGAGGTCGTCGCGTAGCCGTGCGGTTTGAGATTCCAGCCCAAGGCAAACAGGGCAGTGCCAACCAGACCGAATGCTATGATGGCGAGGAAGCCGGCGTGCCAGCCGAATGTATCGACGAGTTTGCCGAGGCCCCAACCGGAAAGCGTTGTGCTTAGGTAACCGAAGACGCCAGTGAAGCCGACAGCAGTGGCAGCGGCTTTTTTCGTGGCGAGATTGGCGGCGCAAATTCCGACGAGCGCTTGGGGGCCGTAAATAAAGAAACCTGCGCATCCTAGCAGTACCGCGTTCACCAGCGTGGAGGACGGCGCATACCAAAATGCGAGCGCCGAGAGGGACGCCATGAACATGCAAAACACGCAAGTGCGCGCGCCGCGCCCACCGAAGACTTTGTCGGTGATCCAACCGCTTAAAAGCATCCCGACGACGCCCGAAGCTTCGAACGCTGCAATCATCCAGCCGCTCTCCTGCAGTTCCACGCCTTTGGTTTCTTTGAGCAGCGTCGGACCCCAATCCAGAATCGAATAGCGCAACACGTAGACGAAAAAGTTCGCAATCGCAAAAACCCAAATCCCTCGGTTCGTCAGCACTTGCCGCCAGATAAACCGTTTGAAATCTTTTGTATCCTCTTTGCCCGCGTCAGCGATGCGCGTGTCGGGCAATTCGGGTAGGCCAACAGACTGAGGCGTGTCGCGTAATCTGAACGCCATCACAACGGCAGCCAGAATCGCCAAACCGCCGGGGACCCAAAAACAATAGCGCCATCCGTAAGCCGCAAGGTAACCGGCAAGAATCGCCACTGCCCCGGCACCGAATGAATGCGACGTGTTCCAGATCGACATTTTGGTCGCGAGTTCTTTCGGCGAAAACCAATGCGTCATCAGTCGCGCGCATGGTGGGAAACCCATTCCCTGGAACCAGCCGTTCAAAACCCAAAACACACCAAGCGTCACAACGGCAGAACTGAATCCGAAACACACATTCATTGCCGCTGAAAGAACAAGGCCAGTTACCATATACCAGCGAGCGTTCATGCGATCTGCGACGAAACCGTTTACGAATTTTGACACGCCATAAACGACGCCGTGCAGCGTGAGAAACATGCCGAGGTCGGCTTTAGTCAGGCCTAGTTGGGCTTTGATGCCGGGCATCGCGAAGCTGATGTTTTTGCGGACGAGATAGAAAAATGCGTAACCGACCAGAGTGGTAATCAGGATGCGGCGTTGCCAATAACGGAACTCATCGGTGACCGCAGGGGTTGCGGCTGCGGTGGATGTTCCAGTTGGCGTGTTCATGCGCGCAACGATCCGTCGACCCCGAACATATGTTCAAGACATTGGTCGGCCAGCTGCGTTTGGAAAATGACGTCGAGCACGGTAAAGCGACGACGAATATACCAGGCCTGGACGAAGCTGTCGCGCAATCGCGAGCGCGTGATGCCGATTTGTTCGGGTTCAACCGGCGCGCCGACTGTGTGCAACATGGACTTGAGTTGCGCGGAGGGAATGAGCTGTTGCCGAAGGTCCTCGCGCAATTGCGGCCAGGCGGCGCGAAGTTTGTTCAGGCGATCGCGCAACACTTCGGTGGTGGGATATTTGGCGCGAAATTCTTCAACTACTTTATCGACGAAATTTTCTGAAGCGTAGCGGGTGCGGATTTGTTTTTCGAACTCAGCTAGGCTCGGCCATTTCGCGCAGCACGCCTCCACGTCGAGTTTGTCGATCGGTTCTGTCAGCAGATATTCATAGAGCGCGGTGATTGTGACCGTCGCCACGCCAACCTTGAATCCGTGCGAGGGCGCTTTGCCGTTGTGGGTGTGGTGCTGCATGTCCCACAAATGGCTGAATTGATGTTCCGCGCCGGAGGCAGGACGGCTCGTGTTGCTCCATTGCATGGAAAAACCACCGAGCATTAACGCTTCGACTAAGCGACCGGTCGCATCTGCATCACGATTGGAAATTGCGTCTGGATTTCCCAATGCATCGCGCAAACCTGCCTGCGCCATTTGCCATGCCTTTGGTTCTAAGGCTTCGATGCCGAGTGCATCGGCAAGAATCCAATCCGCGCCTGCGGTCAGTTTCGCGGACAAATCGGCGTAACCGGCGGCGGTCATCTCACGCGGTGCTTGCCGCAAGATTTCGGTGTCCGCCAAAACCGCCAAAGGCGCAGGGCAACCGAACGTCTGCTTGGAATCGTTGTAAGTGATCGATGCGCCGGATGCGGTATAACCATCCATCGAAGCCGCCGTGCCGACTGACATATATTGTCGGCCCACTTTGTGCGATGCGAGTTTGCTGACGTCGTTGATGCTGCCGGAACCAACGGCGACGGGAACGGCGTCGTGCGCCTTCAGGGCAGCTTCGAGTTCATCAACGTAATTGTAGCTAGCGTAAAACTTCGGGTCAGTAAAGATAAACGGCTCGACGCATTTGACGCCGTTTTTCTCGAGAATCTCCCGCACCTTGCGTCCGGCAACTTTGAACGTGATCGCATCGGCGATGATTGCGGCAGGGCGGTTCGGAAAATAGGTTTTAAAAAATTCGGCAGTGCGTTCGAGGGCCCCTGCGGCAACGAGCAGTCCGCGTGTTTCACGGGCGGACTTGAGTGCTTCAATAGAAGAAATTTTTTCCAGTTTCGGTGGTCGCGACACGGGAAGACAATTACTAAACCGCGTCGCGGAACTACAGCAGAATTAGCGTTTACGTCTCAAT
>JAQGOW010000638.1 GCA_028293405.1 Verrucomicrobiales bacterium | reverse complement strand
ATCTCGCTGCGGCGCTGGCCCGACACGATGAATATCGTTACGGCTATATCGGTTGGGATTGGTGGTGGTCGGATGAAAGTGAGGAGGATTCACAGGCGGTCGACGAGGCGGATTACGAAGAACCGCGCTGGGGACGATGGGGTTATAATCCAGAGGATCAGAAGCCGCCGATTGGAATACCGTTAGGGCCTGACGGAAAACCGCAGTTTCCAACGACACCGAAACAATACTCAGTGGATTTGAGTGCCGGGCCTAAAGTTCGGTTTTTGCTGGAGGAAATTCAGCGGCTTGATAAGTCGCAGACAAAGGACGATGCGGCGAAGGCAGTTTTCCGGAGGGCGATGATTGATCGCACGCTCTACGGCCCGGAGAGCGCAAGTCAGCCGAACATCCCTCAACCCGACAAAGATCATCCCAAGCCGCTCAAGAAGACATGGGAGCTTGGCGACGATGAAGCACTGACGGTTGTTGGTGGGAAACTCGCTATTGTCGCGCTTCCAAAATCGGAGAACACGATTGCGCTGTTGCGCGAAATCCAAACGCAATTTCCACGAAGTTCCATTTGTGGCGAAGCGCAATATTCGCTGTCGCTCTATTATCAGTCGCGCCAGCAGTTCCCTGAAGCGGTCCGTGAATTCAATGCGTTACTTAAAAGGTTTCCGAAACACGACCGCGTCAAGGATGCCCGAACACAACTCGAACGCATCAAGAAGTCGGAAGTCATTTTTGGGCAGACTGGAATCTATTTACCGGACCAGAAGCCTAAATTGTCGTTTACTTATCGCAATACTGACACGGTGATTTTTAAAGCGCGCCGCATCGACCTAGTTAAATATGTGCGCGATCGGGCGGAGCGAAAGAACGACGACTGGTGGCAGTATCGCAATATTTCTTACAACTTTTTCCAGGAGGAGCAGTGGACCAATTACGTTCGGGCGACGGTCGCAAGCTGGGAGGAGTCAGTCCATCGTGAACCGGGCAATCGCGCCGCCGAGGGCAGCACCCTCGCGCCTTTGAGTGAACCGGGGGCTTACATTGTGGAAGCGAAGTTGTCCGGGAACAAAACATCAACGCGTGCGCTCGTGGTCGTGACGGATATTGCCATTGTCCAAAAAAACCTTTCAGGCAAGGGATTGATCTACGTATGCGACGCGCGCTCGGGTCAGCCGCTAGAGAATAAATCGGTGCGGTTGTACGAACATTGGAACACCTACGATCAGGCAAATGGAAAAAATACGTTTCATTTCGATACCAGCACGCGGGTAACAGGTACGAACGGCGTCATTGAATACAGTCGCATCCACGCGGATCACGGCGCGTCAGTTGATGCAATCGTGATGGGCGAAAGCAATCGGATGGCATTTTCGTTTTTCCAAAATTGGAACGAGTCCAGATATGACTACGGCAACCCGGATGGAGCGAGATACTACGTTGTCACCGACCGTCCGGTTTATCGGCCCGGTGACACAGTACGGTTTCGTGTTTGGGTTCGCAATGTTGCCAATCACGTTTTCAGTGAACTGCGCAAGGGCGAGTCGGTGCAAATCGAAATTTACGACGCAAAAAATAACGCCACGCAAACGAAGCATCTAGCGACGGATGAGTTCGGGTGCATCAGCGACACGTTTGAACTCGGACACGAGCCTCCGTTGGGCATGTATCACATTCGTGTGAACGGTAACTATCCAGACCTGCACCATAACGCCGGCGGCTTGTTTCGCGTCGAAGAATATAAAAAGCCCGAATATGAAGTTTCGGTGAAGCCGAGCAAATCGACGGCGCGACTCGGTGAACGCATCAAAGCGCGCATTGAAGCGCGATATTACTACGGCGCGCCGGTGGCGAAGGCCAAGGTCACTTACAAAATTTTTCGTGAAGCTTACCAGTTTCAATATTTTGGGCCGGCGGAATACGATTGGCTTTACGGCAAAGGCTATGGTTACACGCACTACGCCTATCCGTGGTTCCCGTGGTGGAACAAATGCGGTTTGTTCTGGCGCGACTCATGGTCGGAATTTGTTCCAAGCTATATCAGCTACTATCCATGGGCCTATTATAACAATTACGGTGGCGGTGGCGGCACGCGCAAAGCGCTCCGCGATCTCGTCGCACAAGGTGAAGCAGAGCTTTCAGCGGATGGTTCGTATGAAGTGGAGATCGACACGAGCAAAGCCAAAGCAGAGTTGGGCGACCGCGATCATCGTTACACGGTCGAAGCAGAAGTGCGGGATGCGAGTCGGCGCACGATTGAAGGCAGCGGCAGTGTGCTGGCAACGCGCCAGGAATTTTACGCCTTCATCGAAGGCAACGCCGGTTGGTATCAGGCCAGGAACGAAGCGTTTTTCAACGTGCGCACGCTGACGCCCAACAACGAACCCGTGGCCACCAAAGGCGAGGTTGTCGTTTACCGGATTTCCTACACAGATTCGCAATCGCACGAAACGGAAGTTCGACGTTGGGATGCGGAGACCGATGCGGACGGCCGGCTCGCTTTCAAATACCAGATCCCCAGCGAAGGCCAGTATCGGATTACGTATTCGACGCGTGATTCGCAGAGCGCCGAGGTATTGGGCAACGCGGTGTTTTGGGCGAACGGACCTAAGTTCGACGGACGGGTTTATCGATTCAACGATTTGGAAATTATCGCCGATAAACGCACTTACAAAATTGGCGACGTCGCGCATTTGTTGATCAACACGGCTGAAAATAATTCGCGTGTTTTGTTCAGTGATGATGTTGCCGGTGGTGTTCTCGGCAGCTACAGGTTCATCGACGTCCCTGCCCGCTCGACGGTGGTCGATATTCCGATTGAGAAAAAACATGTGCCGAACTTTTTTGTTGAGGCGACGCTTGTGCGCGATGGACGGTTGCATAATGAGTCGCGCGAACTTTTTGTTCCGCCGGTGGACGGTTTATTGAACGTGCAGGTGTCGTCGGATAAACAAACCTACAAACCTGGGGAGACGGGCAAGGTTTCTGTCGTCGTGACGGACGCGAACGGCAAACCGGCGACAGGTCAGGTGACGCTCACGGCCTATGATAAATCGGTGACATATATTCAGGATGAGTTCGGGCCGAGTCCGCGTGTGTTTTATTATGGGCAGAAGAGGCAGCATCAGGTGCAAGCGCAGGGGTCGCTCGACGAGACGTTTCAGGCCAGCGGGACTTTCGATCGCGCCGAGCAATCTTTCTACCAGACGCCCATGCCGGAGGGTTGGAACGGTGATTGGGGAGTTGAAATTGATTCATTGTCGCTGTCCACGGTAGCGAGTCCGACGGCTACCCGGCGTGAAATCGGCTTCGGTGTAAGCGCCGTTGGCGGAGCGTTCAAGCAAGAAGGAGCCGACATGTCAAAAAGCGTATCCGGAATGGCCGGAAATCGGGCTATGCCGGAGGGCGCAGCCGAAATGCCAGCGAGGATAAATGGCAAACTGGGCTTTTTTGATTCGCCAACTGCCGGTGCGCCGACACTCATTGAACCAGAGTTGCGCGTTAATTTTTCCGATACAGCGCTGTGGCAACCCGCACTGACACTCGACGCTCAAGGTCGCGCCGAAACGAACATCACTTTTCCGCAGTCGCTTACGACCTGGCGACTGCACGCGTATGCGCTCACCGCACAAAGCCAAGTTGGCGATGCGACGAATGAAACGAAAACGGCCAAGAACCTGATCGCGTTGTTGCAGAGCCCGCGCTTTTTCGTGGAGCGCGATGAAGTTGTGCTTTCGGCCAATGTGCACAATTACTTGAAGCAATCGAAGGCGGTGCGCGCGGAATTGATCCTGCCGACAGGGTTATTTGCGGCGAACCAAGCATTGGCATCCGGCGTCGACAGTGATCTTCACTTATACGCAGATGCCACCATCGCCGCCGATGGCGAGCACCGGTTCGATTGGACGGTCAAGGTCAGTAAGGCAGGTCTCGCACATATCACTATCAAAGCGCGCACCGACGAGGAAAGCGACGCGATGAGGATGACATTCCCGGTGCTTGTTCATGGCGTGATGAAGACTATCGCGCAAAGCGGAAGCTATCGCGTCGCTCAGGACGGCACGCGCACGCTCAATATTGAGGTGCCAAAACAAATCGATCCGGAGCAAACGCAACTTGAGGTGACACTTTCGCCGAGCCTTGGTGGTGTTTTAATCGATGCCCTACCCTTCCTCGCCGGTTATCCGTACGGTTGCGTCGAACAGACCATGAGCCGGTTTTATCCAAGCGTGCTCGTGAAAGATACGCTCAACAAGATGGGCACCGATCTTGAAGCGATTGCGAAAGCGCACAAACAAATGAACCCAGGCGATGTTACGAATCGTTTTGGTCGTTGGAACTCGCCGGTATTTGATTCGGCTGAACTTGATCGCATGGTCAAAGCCGGCCTTGAACGCATTTATAATTTCCAACGTAGCGATGGCGGTTGGGGTTGGTGGCGTGAGGATGATTCGTCGCCGTTCCAGACCTCGTATGTTTTGCAAGGTTTGCACGCGGCGATTGACGCTCAGGTCAATGTCGATCGCGGCGTTTATGAACGCGGGTTTCAGTTCCTTCAATCCAACATCGACGCGGAACTCCGGAAGCCGAAGAACGAACAAAACCTCGGCGACGTGACGACACAGGCTGGCATCGCCTACACGCTTTCGCTCGAACACAAAATCGCGAGCGACGAGCAGAAGCAATGGCTCACTGGGCTCTACACGAACCGCGCCGCCTTGAACAATTACGGCCTTGCCCTGCTCGCCCTGGCGATGAAGAACGAAAAGCATTTGGATGAAGCGCAGATGCTCCTGCGCAATCTGCTGCAATTTGTCGATCGCGATGACAGCAACGAAACGGCGTGGGTCCGCACACCGCAAGCTGGTTGGTGGTATTGGTGGAACAATGACATCGAAGCCAATGCATGGACGTTGAAGGCCTTGGTCGCGCTTGACCCACAGAATGATCTCGCGCCGCGTTTGGTTAAATGGCTGCTGAACAATCGGCGCAATGGTTACTACTGGCGCAGCACACGCGACACTGCGCTGGTGATTTCCGCGATGGTCGATTACATGCGGGCCAGCGGCGATGCTGCGCCGGATTATGATTTGACGCTCGCGTTCGATGGAAGTCCGGTGAAACAAATCATAATTTCGAAGGAAAACTTTTTCACCTTCGACAATCGTTTCACTCTTTCAGGCCTGCACGTGAAGCCCGGTCCGCACACGATCACGTTTACGAAAAACGGCATAGGCGCGCTGTACTACTCCGCCTACGTGAGCTATTTCACAAAGGAAGAAGACGTTCGCGGCGCCGGGAACGAAATATTCGTCACGCGCGAATATTTCAAACTCGTGCCGCAAACGGAGAAAGTTCAGCTCGGCAAATCCTGGTGGGGCGATGACAAAGTCAAAGGCCACACTGAAATCCGCGACGGCTACAAACGCGTTCCGCTTAAAACCGGTGACACCGTTGCGAGCGGCGACAAAATCGAAGTCGTGTTGAACATCACCGCGAAGAACACCTACGATTTTCTCGCGTTCGAAGATATGAAACCGGCGGGTTGTGAACCGGTGGAGTTGCGCAGCGGCGGACGTTGGGCTGGCGGGCTTTGTGCGAATCTGGAATTGCGCGACGAGAAAGTCGTTTTCTTCATCGGCCTGCTTGAACAAGGCCAACACATTCTGCGCTACAAATTACGAGCGGAAACGCCGGGGCAATTTCATGCGCTGCCGACGAAAGGGTTCGCGATGTATGCGCCGGAAATAAAAGCCATCTCCGACGAAATGCGGTTGAAGATTAAGGAATAAAAAAAGAGCGCAGACATCTCTGTCCGCGCTCTTGCGAGAATCAGTTTCGATTAATCGAACGCGTGACCGGCGCAGCAAAGGACGTTGCGCACTTTGTGGCGGACGAGTTCTTTGACTTTGTTACGCGCAGGTCCCATGTATTTGCGGGGATCGAATTCCTTCGGGTTTTCTGCGAACACTTTGCGGATTGCAGCAGTCATCGCCAAACGCAGGTCGGTGTCGATGTTGACCTTGGTGCATCCGACGCGGCGAGCGATTTCGATGTCGGCTTCAGGAACACCTGCGGTGTCTTCACCCATCTTGCCGCCGTATTTGTTGATTTCGAGGACGAGATCTTTTGGAACACTCGAAGCTCCGTGCAGTACCAGCGGATAATCGCCGAGGCCGGCGTCTAAGAGCGCTTGTTTGATTGCTTTCAGGCGTTCGAGGTCAAGGTGTTGTTCACCTTTAAATTTATAAGCACCGTGCGAGTTGCCGATCGCAACCGCGAGGGAATCGACGCCCGTTTGCTTCACGAAATCGACAGCTTCCTGCGGATGCGTATAGGCTCCACCCTTGGAATAACCGCCGCCTTCTTCGCCTTCGTCGTGCTGAGCACCAACGAGCATGCCGAGTTCGCCTTCAACGACGCAGTTATGTTTGTGCGCGTATTCAACGACGCGTTTGCAAACTTCCACGTTCTTTTCAAACGGCTCATGCGATCCGTCGATCATGACGCTGGTGAAACCGTCATCGATACATTCTTTGCAAAGCTCGAAGGAATCGCCGTGATCGAGGTGCACCGCGATCGGGATGTTGGTCGTGCTGACCGCGGCTTCGATCAATTTTTTGAGGTAAACAGGATGCGCATATTTGCGGGCGCCGCTGGAGATTTGCAGCATCACGGGCGCTTTTTCTTCTTCACAGGCTTCCACGATCGCCTGGAGAAGTTCCATGTTGTTTACGTTAAATGCGCCAAGGGCGTATTTGCCCTTCAGGGCTTTGGCAAAAAGATTTTTTGTATGTGTCAGTGGCATAGGTGCCTGTTTCGCTGCCGCTCTGTCCTTGCGGCGTTACTTTGTTAATTATTACAGAACCTGAATTCTATGTAAGGCGGCTGACAAAGGGGAAGTTAAAATTTGCTATTTACTCACCATCATTTCGGCGGGCATCGGAACGAAAAATCTTCGGATTGCAAAGTAATACTCACATACGGCTCAATGAATGGATGTTAAACCGCTGGAGATTAGTCGCGATGGTTTGGTTGATGGTCTGCGCTCACAATGCGGATGCAGCTCTTCGCGCCGACGCCAACGTGCCTGTCGAGATCACGTTCACCGCAAAAAATTCCCACGCCGATCCGTTTAACGACACGATTGTCGACGTCGTCTTCACTGAGCCGGACGGGAATAAACTTCGTGTGCCTGCTTTTT
>JAQGOW010000620.1 GCA_028293405.1 Verrucomicrobiales bacterium | reverse complement strand
AAAGGACTCCGATCACAACGTGCGCGAACAAGCCCTGCTCCTCGCCGAACCGCGCCTCAAAGCGAACCCCACCCTGTTCGCGAACACTCTCGCTCTCGCGAACGATCCAAACCCGCGCGTTCGTTTTCAATGTGCCCTGACCATCGGCATGGTTGACGATCCACAAATCATTCCTGCTCTCGCGAAAATTATGAAACAGGATTTCACGAGCCGTTGGACCGGCACTGCCATCCTCAGCTCCGTTCACGACCGTGGCTTCGATCTGCTCCAGTCTTTACTCGCCGACAAAAACAATCCTGACGCCAGCGCGATCCTCGTCCGCCTCGCCCGTCTCGTTGGCATCACCGAGACACCTGCAAAAATTGTCATGTTGCTCAACCAAATCGGCGCTGAAAAGTCCGACTCCGATTTCGCATGGCAAACGAGTGTCCTCAACGGCCTCACCGATGGCCTGAGCACCCGCCCATCGCAGCAACTCAACTTGACCGACCTCGTCAAAGAGCAACCAATCGCTCGCGAACGCATCGAACAAGTCTTCCAACGTTCCGGCCAAATTGCGCGCGACGCGAACCTGCCCACCGCCCAACGCCTCGTCGCCATCGGCCTGCTCGCCCATTCTCATTCCGCCGACACGCACAGCGTTCTCACAAAGCTCATGGTTCCCTCCGAACCGAGCGACATCCAAATCGCCGCCGTCCGCGCCATCGGTCGCAGCGCCACCGCCGAAGCCCTTCGAGAACTCATCGCCAAAGATCGTTGGAACAGCTACACGCCCACCGTTCGCGACGCCGTCGTCGCCCTGACATTTCCAAAATCGGACCTGGTCACGATCCTCTTCGACGCAATCGACAAACAAGAAATCCCGGCATGGAGCATCTCACCCGCGCATCGCGACAAACTCATCAACCACTACAACGACGACGCTATCCACAAACGCGCCATCGAACTTTTCCGCGGCCTTCGCGTTAACGATCGCACTAAAGTTTATGAAGATTGGAAATCCGTCCTAACCCTCACCGGCAATTCCAAAAATGGCCACGCCCTCTTCACCAAAACCTGTTCGCCATGTCACAAAGTCGAAGGCGAAGGTCACATCGTTGGCCCCGACCTCACCGGCATCCGCAATCAGCCCAAACAAAATTTGCTCCTGCACATCATCATCCCCGAATACGAAATCATGCCGACCTACACGCTCTACAACGTCGAAACCAAAGACGGCGAAAGCTACAGCGGCCTCTTGGCGAACGATTCCGCCAGCACCATCACCTTGCGTCAGGCCGCCGGCGTGGAGCAAAAAGTTCCCCGCGCGAACATCGCGACTATGAGTTCGAGTCGCTTGTCTTTGATGCCACAGGAGTTAGAGAAAACAATGTCGCGTCAGGACATGGCCGATTTGCTGGCTTTCTTAAAAGGGGAATAAGCGGCGCTACAACTAGCGTGCGCTCCTTGACGGACAACCCAACTACCCACAATATGCCTACACTTAAAATGATTAATCTGGACGCTCTTTACGGATCACTAACGATCAAAACCAACGCAAAACTCGCCCTCATCGTTCTCGATGGTTTGGGCGACATCGCACTGCCTGCGCAAAACAATTTAACGCCGCTCGAAGCCGCGCACACGCCGAACCTCGACAAGCTCGCGAAACAATCCGCGCAAGGCCGCCTCATACCCGTCGCCCCCGGCATCACTCCTGGCAGCGGCCCCGGCCACCTCGGTTTGTTTGGTTACGACCCGCTCGAATTCCAAGTCGGTCGCGGCGTCATCGAAGCCCTCGGCCTAGGCCTCGACCTCAAAGCCGGCGACGTCGCCGCCCGCGCCAATTTCTGCACGCTCAACGACAAAAAAATTGTCACCGACCGCCGCGCCGGCCGTATCGCCACCGAAGTCACCGAAGACCTTTGCGCCTTGCTCGCAAAGCGCATTAAGAAAATCGGCGACACCGAAGTCATCATCAAACCTGGCAAAGGCCACCGTTTCGTCGTCGTGTTCCGCGGCAAAGGCCTCGAAGGCCCGCTCACCGACGCTGATCCGAATCGCGAAGGTCTGCCGATTCCAACTTGCAAGCCGACGAATCCAAAATCCGCCAAGCAAAAGAAAACCGCGAAACTCATCGCCGATTTCTACAAGCAAGCTTTGCCGATTCTCGCTGGCAAACAGCCCGCGAATGCATTCCTGATGCGCGGCATCGCACATCAGCCGGAAATCCCCTGCTTTGACGAACGTTACCAACTGCGCGCCGCCTGCCTCGCCGTTTACCCGATGTATAAAGGCCTCGCCCAACTCGTCGGCATGAAAAAACTGGAAGGCATCGAAACCATCGCCGACCAATTCAAGCGTTACGTCGCCGAATACGACAACTACGATTACTTCTTCATCCACTACAAATACACCGACATGTATGGCGAAGATGGAAACTTTGCGGCAAAGAAAAAAGCCATCGAAGAATTCGACGCCGCACTGCCCATCTTTCTCGCAAAGCGTCCCGACGTCATCGCCATCACCGGCGACCACTCCACGCCCTGCGCGATCAAAGGCCATTCATGGCATCCACAACCGGTGCTCTTGAATTCCGCCTACTCCGGCACGGACAAGTTGGAACGCTTCACCGAAACCGGCGCAAACATCGGTTCCCTCGGCATCATCGAATCGAAGTTTTTGATTCGTCTCATGCAAGCGAACGCCAAGATGTTCGACAAGTTCGGAGCGTAATTTATCTACTCGTAACAGCCGACGTAAGGAGGCTCAAACTTCTGACGTTGAAGTCAGAGCCTTCTTACGTCGGCTGCTACAGTAATTGATTTCCATTTGACCCTAGTTCCCTTAACCTTGTTGTTCGTTTTTCTACTGGAATTTTATGTCGGAAGATAAATCTGTTGTTAAGCCGGTCCAGGCACCGCCGTTGACCGCTCTAAATTTGAAATCGAAGCTCGCGGGCACTCCGACGGGCGCGCCGAAATTTACTGTCACGGTCAAGAACGCCGCTGGCAAAGACGTCGTCGTTGCTGACCCTCGTG
>JAQGOW010000607.1 GCA_028293405.1 Verrucomicrobiales bacterium | reverse complement strand
ACAAGTAACGGAATATCGTCTTTATGCTCGCGCAACGACGGCATGTGAATCGGGATGACGTTGAGTCGGTAAAAGAGATCTTCGCGGAACGTGCCTTCTTTGATGCGGGTCTCCAGCGTTTCGTTGGTCGCAGCCAAAACGCGCACGTTGACGGTCATCGGGACGTTGTCGCCGACGCGCCGGACTTCCTTTTCCTGCAAGACGCGCAATAGGCGGCTTTGCAACACGGCGGGCATGGTGCCGATTTCATCGAGGAAAATCGTGCCGCCGTCGGCTTCCTGGAACAGACCTTTTTTGTCGTTGATGGCGCCGGTGAACGCGCCTTTGCGATGACCGAACAATTCAGACTCGAGCAAATTTTCTGGCAGCGCGCTACAATTAATGGGCACGAATGGCGCGAATTGGCGGCGGCTATTGAAATGGAGCGCGCGCGCGATGAGTTCCTTGCCGGTGCCGCTTTCACCCAAGATCAAGACGGTGCTGTCGGTGTCGGCGACGCGTTCGATCATCTTGAAGACTTCCTGCATCTTGACCGACGTGCCGATGAGTTGGTTGAACTGATATTTTTTCTTGAGCTGTTTGCGCAGGTAAACGTTTTCAGAAACGGCCTCGCTGTAAGACAAGGCGCGGCGCACTGCCATTTTGAAATCGTCGACCTTGAATGGCTTGGCGAGATAATCGAACGCGCCCTTTTTCATCGCGTCGACCGCTGTCTCGATCGTGGCGAAACCGGTGATCATGATGACGGTCGCGGGCGGCGTGAGGCTGCGCGCTTTTTGGACCATTTCGAGGCCGTAGGCGTTCTTATTTTTGTCGGTGTAAAGATCAGTGATGACGAGGTCGGGGCGCTGAGCCTCCATGGCTTCACAGGCGGCTTCGAAGTTGCTGAACGGAAAAACTTCGTGGCCATCGGAGCGAAGCAGCTCCGTGACCATCTGCAACATAGTTATTTCGTCGTCGAGCAGCAGAACTTTGGCCATAAGTAAAAATGTTAAGGAAAGCGCAACAAAGCGGCAAGCCTTCGTTGCCGCTAGCGCGTCAGGCCTTGTTCTCCGCGATCAACCGCAATTTCGCACTCAACTGTTCCTGCAAAACCTTTGACTCCCAAAATTCCGCGTCCTTCGTCGCCTCCGAAAACGCCGTGACTGAACGCAAACTGATTAACACCTTGCGCGGCAAGGGCCGTTTGACAACCAGGAACGGGCGGTTCGGGTCGATCAACCGGTAAATACCGGAGGTGGCGATGCCTAGAATTTTGCCCGCTTGCTGCGCGCTGATCCAGACGTCCATGCCGCCGCAAGCGGGCACGGCCGGCATGCGATTGACGCCCGGTGGTGAGGAGGGCGTCCTCAAAATGGGTGGTTTAATGGTGTTAAAAGTGGGGCGCGACGGGACCTTGGTTAAAATGTTCCGGGCCGAACCCTTACCGGTGATTAGATGGCGTGACTTCATGGTGTTCATTTTGTGTTTGCAAATCTCTCTCTATCTTCTATCCTCTGTAGTTATTACAGTAAGTTACTTCACTGTCAATAGTTAAACGTGTAGTTAATTCATAATTGATATGGCAACAAACGAAACCGATACAAAACAAGAATTCCGTGAATTATTGGCTGAATCCAAGTGGTCGCAGGCGGAAGCCTCGCGCCAGCTCGGCATGACGCCCAGCGCCCTCAGCCAAATCGTGCGCGACAACTCGCCGGTGCGCCCCAGCGCCGTGACCTTGCGCTTGTTCAAGCTGCTCTTGCTCCGCGAGAATCCGGATTCCGCAACCGCGCGCAAAACCCATCGCATGGCTTTCCCTGAACAGTGGGAACGCGATCTCGTTGAAGAATTGCGTGAAGTCCCGCCGATGGTTCGCGAACCGCTCGTGCGTGGTTTCCGCGCCCTCGTCCGCACTGCTGCCGGCAGATCAGACAAACAGGCCAAAGCAGCCAAGCCCGCGAAAGCTGCTAAACGTGGTAAGAAGCGCTAGGCTTCACTTCGTTTAACATTTTAATTCAGCGTAGCCCGGCAAGCAATTGCCGGGTTATTGCTGTACGGGTGTCTTTCTGGGGGCCTGTTTTTAATTTTGTCAGTCTTGGTGCCTTAAAAAACCGTGTTTAATTGGTGTTTAATCTGTGGCAAAAAGCGCAACCCGCTGCTGTCAAATATCTTACATGCCGCCAACAATATTTATTCAAACACCCAAAAATAATTCCACTTGGACAGCCTTTGTCCAAGTGAGCATGGCAAGATGTTTGAACAATAAAACGAGACATCGAGAAAGTAGAAACGAAATAGAAATAGAAAGGGAAATGATATGACAAAGAAAGAACAGTTCCTGGCGTTTGTTTTAGTCGGCGCGTTGGCGCAGGACTACGCCACCAACAGCAACGACTTGCCACTGATGATGCGCATGGCCGCGTCGATCCCGGAGGAGGAAATCCCCGAGAACCCGATGAACGCCGCCAAAGTGTTCCTGGCCTTCTGCAACGGTGTGGTGAAGCGACCACACAAATGGATGCTGAAGGTCGCGCGCAACTGATTTGGGAACAAGGGTAAGTTGGTTCGTTGTTTATTCATACGATGCCGGAGATCCCGAGTGGGGTTTCCGGCATTCGTTTTGCGGTCTGATGGTATCGTCATCGATTTAGATGCTGATCGACACCAGTTGCGGTTTTCAGCGACGAAATATCAGAGGTGGGTCGCAGCTGCATTCTTATGCAGCCAATAACGAACAATGAAACACGCTCCAGCGTAAAACACTCCGAATATCATGATTCCGACTGGAGCATCCCACAAAATGATTCGGTCTTCGATCATGCCGTCGTCGGGTTTCGCAAGTTGATAGAGCACGGACACCGTGCTTCCAACTGGAAACCGAGGCGGATTACTTCCGCCTGATCCACGGATTGTGTGCTCAACGCCAACATTATCTCGAAACACAACTGAAGGGCGGAATGCGATCTCCTTGCCGTGACCGTCTCTGATCGACTTAACGACCGTGCCGGTCGCGCGAACGCGCGTTGTGACAACGAGCGTGGAAATAACTAGCCAAACAAGCGCCGCTCCAATGACTGCAAATGCAAGCGCAGTGATCCCCCACATCAT
>JAQGOW010000553.1 GCA_028293405.1 Verrucomicrobiales bacterium | reverse complement strand
GAGCGACGGCAGCGCGATCCAAACTTTGTTCGAGCTTGCGCGAGTTCAGGTGTTGGATCGCGTCGACACAATCGGCGAGGTGATCATCACTGCTTCTGACGACCGGTCGGTCTGGTTGCGCGTTTACTTTCGGCGCAACCGACGGGATTAATTTGCGCAACGCATCCGCGGACAGATCGGCAATTGCGCCAATGCTATGGCCCGCTTGGGTTGCCTCGCGCAGCAATATCAAGCGTTCAACATCCTCCGCCGAGTAAAGCCGCCGGTTCGTTCCCGTGCGGGCGGGCTGGACGACCCGATAGCGTTTTTCCCAAATCCGAATCACATGCGCGCTCAAACCGGTCGCAAGCACTACTGCGCGAATTGAATGGGCTGGCTTCATTCCTAGACATTAGTTAGACACAGGAACACATTAACGCAACATAAAAGTCATAGTAATCTATGCATTAGGAACTTCTGAATATTACGCAATAACTTAGACAAACCATTGACAAGCCTTACATATTAGACAATAGTTAGACATAAGGGCGGTTTGCCCGATTGATTATGACACGTCATAGGAAAACAAAACCCACGGGATCCGGGCAACAGACCAGTCTGCACTGCCAGTTTAAAAACGCTGTTCGTTTCAGCGTCGTCATCCAACGCAAGCAACCCACCCACTCGTTATGCCTAAAGAAGTGATAATCGTCGGCGCCGGCCCCGGCGGATTGGCCAGTGCAATTCAACTCGCCGCCGCTGGTTTGCGCGTTCGAATTTTTGAGCGCCTCCCGATGATCGGCGGACGAACCTCGCGCATCGAAGCGAATGGTTTCAAGTTCGACCTGGGCCCGACCTTTTTTCTTTACCAACGCATCCTCGACGAAATTCTGCAAACCGCCGGGACACGGCTGTGCGACGAAGTCGAAATGGTGCGATTGGATCCGCAGTATCGAATTCAGTTTGGCGCGGGCGGCAGATTAGATTGCACCCCGAACATTGCGGCGATGGAGAAACAAATCGCGGCGTTGTGCCCAAAGGATGTTCCCGGATTTCGACGGTTCCTCGAAGAAAACCGCACGAAGCTGGCCCTGATGCAACCGTGTCTGGAAACTCCGTTTCTCGGTTGGCGCGACGTAATGAAGCTGCGCCTGCTGAAGTTGCTCCCGATGATACGCCCGCACCAAACGCTGGATCAATATTTGCGTCGATATTTTTCAGACGAACGCGTGCGCCTGGCCTTTTGTTTTCAATCGAAGTACCTCGGCATGTCGCCATTTCGGTGCCCGAGCCTTTTCTCGATTTTGTCCTTCATCGAATACGAATACGGCGTGTGGCACCCAATCGGCGGATGCGCGTCCGTGACGGAAGCGATGGCGCGCGTGGCCGAGGGGTTGGGCGTAGAGATTAATTTAAGCACGCCAGTGGACGAGATCCTTTTCGAAGGGCGGCGAGCCGTTGGCGTGAGAGTTGGAGGCGTGGTGCATCGCGCCGACGCGGTGGTGGTCAATGCGGACTTTGCGCGCGCAATGGAGAAGTTGGTTCCCGATCGGCTCCGGAAGCGTTGGTCAAACCGCAAGCTGGCCAAGAAAAAGTATTCGTGTTCCACGTTCATGATGTATCTGGGCGTGGACGGCACATTCGATTTGCCCCATCACACCATCCACATCGCACGCGATTACGCCAACAACCTTGACGATATCGAGAACAAGCACGTGTTGAGTGATGATCCGAGTTTTTACGTGCAAAACGCGTGCGTCACCGACCGAACCCCGGCGCCTGCCGGACAGTCCACGTTGTACGCACTGACGCCCGTGACTCATCAACATGCGAACGTGAATTGGGCCAAGGAGCGCGAACGATATACGCAGTTGATGATGCGGAAAATCAAGCAGGCCGGTTTCGACGTAGATCCCAAACGGATTCGTTATCAGAGAGTCATCACCCCGGCGGAATGGGATCACCAGTATGAGGTTTATCGCGGCGCGACCTTCAACCTCGCACATGGCCTGGATCAGATGCTGCATTTTCGACCGCGAAATCGATTCGAAGAATTGGACCGACTTTATCTTGTCGGCGGCGGGACCCATCCCGGCAGCGGCTTGCCGGTAATTTTCGAAGGCGCTCGAATCAGTGCGCGACTTTTGTTGGAAGACTTTGGGATGAGTACCAAACAGTTGATGCCGAGGCGTGACGTACCTGCAGGAGCAATGCTGACGGCATGAACTGGATCCAATTCGGGAGGCTGATCCATTCGATATACGCCCACGATGGTAAGCTTCCCGATTTGGATCGAATCCAAAACCTCGGGCTGCTCGCGGTAAAAATTGGGCAATAATCGAGGTTCAGCATTTGTCCAACCTCACGATGTGAAAGGTGTCCGGCACGGTATTCTTCAACAGCAGCACTCTGCACAATGCGCTGGGAACAAGCCTCCGCGGTTTCGCCAAAAACGCGAGCGACCGATTCGGGCAATTTGATGACGAATTCGGCCATATTACTCACCGTAGAATCCCCACGTCATTGCTGACCGCAGTCCAGCTATCTCCGCCGGATCAGTTGACGACGCGAGTCGGTCGGCCATTTCGCCCAATTCCTCGGCAGTCAGTTGCCGACGCCGCTTGCCATGGTCTTGATTCATAGATACTGCTCCCACTTTACTGGATCACATCTTAGATCCATCACCGCGACGATTAAAATCTCATCAACTCGTATTTCGTAGAACAACCCGAATGGAAATCGATGTGTTCGGCAGCGACGAGTTCGAACGGACAATGGGGCCCAGGCAAGCGGAAAGGATTCGATAAGCCCGATGGTCGTTTCAATTTCGTCAATAAACTCCGCTCCCAGCCCCTGCTCTTTCGATTCGTAGTATTCGGCCGCTCGCGAATATCGATCTCTGCGGCGGAAAGAAGCCTAGCCTTCACTTAAATCGTTTCTTCAAATCTGCCAAAACATCCTCAGCACTGCGGGCTTTCAGAAGGCCGGCGTTGTAGGCTTCGATTCTGCGTTCCGATTCAGCGGCGCAGGCTGCTTCCCGCTTTTTGAGTTCAGAACTTGAGAGCGAATCCCACAGTGCATCGATTAGCTTCGCTTTGTCGGTATCCGGCAATGTCAGCGCTTCGTGTTGCAGGGCAGCGTTCATACACAAATAATAGGCCGGCGACGCGATGGATTCAATTTGAGATAAAATGCAGCAATACGTTCAACCTGAAATCTCGGCAGCTTCGTCCCCATTCCGCACACCAGTGTCCTAAAAAGCTCCCAACCACATCCGCACAACCTCACACAAGGACACCACAATCCAAAAGCTAGACACATTTCCCAACACCTTGCGTTAATTCAGGCCCTTTTCCCGCATTGGCATACCCATTGCTAAATCACTCACGAGTGTTCGCACTCATTGTGCCCTGAGGAGGGGCACGAGATGCCGCGTCAGGGTGATTACCAAATTCGGCATTAAAAAAAATCACAGTTAACACGGAGGTAATCCGCTTTGGCTTCGCAGCCCCGAAACAGTTCGAGGCAGACCAAAGCAACATCAAGCCGCAAAGGCCGCTTGCTGGAGACCGCAAGAGCAATATGAACATACGAAAAATTGCAGGAAAGTGGACGCGCAAGGCCTTTA
>JAQGOW010000550.1 GCA_028293405.1 Verrucomicrobiales bacterium | reverse complement strand
GGTTGCGTCGGATACTTTTCCTTCAACGGCAACCTCGACTGTTGCATCACCATTCGCACCGCCTTGATCAAAGACGGCAAAGCCTATGTGCAAGCCGGTGGTGGTTGGGTGAACGATTCCGATCCCGAATCCGAATTCCAGGAAACGGTGAACAAAGCCAAAGCAATGCTCACCGCCGTAGCGATGGCCGAAACTTTCTCGCGTTAAGCCGAGAGCGCTTTTCGTTTATCAACGAAGAACAATCCGTAAAGCCCGATGACCGTTCCGCCGGGCAGCGCGGCCAACATCAGCCAGTTTAAAACACGGCTGAACCGCTCGCCGAGAGTGTGGTCTTTGCGGCGCGCAACGAGCGTTGCGAAAATCAGGACAGTGTAAACGCAAGTCAGCGCGAACATCCATTGCAGCGCCCAAGCCGGATAGCGACCCATGGGTTCATTCGTCTGTCCGAGCACGGCCCAGTAGTACAAACCCGCTGCGATAATGATGCAGTTGTAAACGGCGAACACCCAAAGGGTGGCGGTGTAGATTCGATTGTGGTTCATAGGATCTTCTTTCGATGTTTGGACTTTTGTGAATTCTGATTTGAGGGAAGTTGCGGAACCGATTTGGCCGATTGCTACCTGAAATGATTGCTCAAGGTTTAGACCGTTGATGATTTGCCGATCGATGTCATCGCGAAGATGACATTCGAGTTCATCGAGTGACGACTCACGTTCGATGCCCGCGCGCAACAGCCGCTCGCGCCACTGTGCAACTGCTTGTTCGAGATTAAACATAGACGGTTGATTTCTAGGTTGCAGACGTTAGCCGGCGATTGGCCGCTTCGATCAAGCCGCCAGCCAACGCGCTGCCTACGATTAATGGTTGAAGCGCCCACAGAGCCGTGACCGCGATTTGCGCAAGGCTCAGGTTAAATCGCGGCATGACAACATTGAACACGAACGCCGTCGCCACCGCGCCGAGCACCGCAGAGGCAATGGCGAGAGTAATCCGCAAGCTTTTGGTCGGGATAACCGGGAGCACACGCCAGGCGTGTGCCGAAGCAAACAGCAAACCGCCAGTGAACGCGATCGCCGCGAGACCGATTAGCTTCTGGCTCGCGTTTGTCTCGACAACGTTCGAAAAAAGCGAGCAGACGGAGATTACCGCGAAAGCGCCAAACCCGACCGCGCCAATGATCTTTTCTGTCTTTTGCGTTTTCATAACAGTGACCTTTTTGAATTCTGTTTTGAGGGAAGTTGCGGAACCGATTTGTCCGATCGCGACCTTAAATGATTGTTCGAGGAGGTTCTGACCATTGATGATTTGTCGGTCTATGTCATCACGCAGATGGCCTTCCAATTCATCCAACGCCAGCGACTGAATGCCGGCCGCTAACATCTGTTCTCGCCACCTTGCAATTGCTTGTTCGAGATCGAACATACGAGATTACGCGACAGGCGCGTTGCGCCGCGATTTCAACGTATAGCCCAACGTGCCGACACCGACCAATGAGATAACGCATCCTGCTAAGATCGGCACAATTTCGTCTGTCGCCCAAGTGCCGGCGTTGCGGTGGTTGTGCTGCGCCGCCGCTGGCATAATGATGCTGGTGCCTACGAGAAATGCGAACACTGCAAGGGCGATTATAATCTTTCGTTTCATATTACTCCTATTATTTTTTTTGAATTCACTGCGAAGGAGGTGAGCGTTTCCGAACTGTGCAACTACTGCGTCGAAAGATTGTTGGTCAACGCGACGGCCAGCCAACTCGTCGCGCAAGTGGCTTTCCAATTCGTCGAGCGGGACCGGCGCTTTAATGCCAGCAGATAGCATCTTGTGCCGCCATGTAGCTATTGCTTGTTCGAGATTAAACATGGTGTTCCGTTTGTTTAAACTTTCCGCCTGCATGCATACCCCAATGCTGTCGCGCTTCCCGATCCATCAACAACGCCAGCCCCGAGCAAACGCACAGAGCCATGAGCACGCCTCCCCAAATCAGCCAAAGAATTGAATTGTTCGCAGCGGACGTCGGCGCTTGCTCGATCAGATTGGCGACGACGTTAGGAACGACAGATGCGGCGAGCCAGATGAGCACAAATGTTATCGCATAAAATGACACGATCGCCCATGGACGTTTCGAGGCTTCAACCACAGGGAAGTAGGGCATCGCATAACGCCACCCGCAAGCCACAACAAAGATTAGCGTCAGTGCAGCGAAGGCTGAGGCCTGTTGGAGAAAACTCATCCGCAAAGCAGAGAACACCAGTTCGCAACCAAGAACGGTTGCGATGAGCAACATCACCAATCCCACTGAAAACCAGGACTCGAATCCGGCACCTGTTCTTGGTCGGACTTTCGAGAACTCCTCACGCACTTGTGACGCTGCACCGATTCGCTCAACTGCACGCGAAAATGCGAACTCAGCGTCGACACCTGAACGCATCTGCTGTTCGACATCGGAACGCAAATGTTCTGACAGCTCATTGAGCACACTTGCGTTTTTTACTCCGGCAGCAAGCATTTGCTTGCGCCATTCTGAAACCGCGTTGTCGATGTTGAACATAGGTTTTATGCTTTGCCTGGGGTTAATGCGTCATCTGTCCAGAGCGAACCGAGGACGGATGCAACCATTGACCATTGTTCCTGTTTTTGTTTCAGCGCTTTTTGACCGTCTTTCTTCAACGAGTAATATTTGCGTTTGCGGCCGGTCTCGGGTTCGTCCCAGCGTGCCTTGATCCAACCATTTTGTTCCATGCGATGGAGGACGGGGTAGAGCATGCCGTCGGTCCATTCGATCTTGTCGCCAGAGAGACGTTTGACGTCCTGGATGAGGGCGTAGCCATAGCTTTCGCCTCGCGCCAACAGGGAAAGAATCAGAGGTTCAGTGGAAGCAGCAACGAGTTCCTTAGCTAACATAGCAGCACTATACATTGCTCGGCTATGTATTGTCAACGGCAATCTTGGACAGCGATTTTACCGCGCTTTCTCCAAGCGGTCCAACATGGAGCGCGCAACGTTGCCGGAGGGATCTACGTGGGCGCGGTCGTTGAGGGCGACGGCATTCCGGAGCAGGGCGATCGCTTCGGATTTTTGACCTTTGCCTTCAAGAATCTGAGCCATTTGTTCTTGAGTCCAATACGCCGCGAGGTCGCTGGGATAGCATTGCAACGTGCGTTGGAATTCTTGCAGCGCCTGGTCGGTTCTGCCTGATTGCGACAACACGAGCGCGTAGTTGTAACGAGTGTCGGCAAGGTTCGGTTCGTAGCGCAAACCCTCTTCGTATTGTGAAACGGCTTCGGCAATTTTACCCTGTGCTTTCAAGGTGTTGGCAAGGTTGCAATGGGCAAGGGCGTTGTCGGGTTGCAATGTGATGGCGGTCTGGAATTCGGTGACCGCCTGCTCCAGTTTGTTCAGTTTGAGGTATGCGTTCGCGAGAATGACGTGGGCATTGGCCATGCCGGGCATGATCGCGAGCGTTTCTTTCAGATGCTCGATAGCCTCGTCGTTCTTTTTGTTGGCGTCGTTGAAGTTCGCGGTAGCGCGAAGTTGGTCGGCTTGGGTGTTGAGAATGGCGGCGAGGGCGCTGTGCACGAACCAATTATTTTTCGTGACGCTCAACGTGTGTTTGCAAAGAGCTTCGCCGGATCTCCAGTAACCGACTTGTTTGTGTGCGGCCACGGCCAACGTTGTTGTTGCCGCGATGGCGAATACAGCGACGGCAATTTGGATGCTGCGGCGAACGGTGATTGCGAGTTCGCGTTTGGCGAAGAAATGTTTCAACAAATCGGCTGCGCCGAATGCCACCATAATAAAGATGCCGATGGATGGAATATAGGTGTAGCGATCGGCGCGGGCTTGGCCGCCAACCTGGACGATGCCAATTACCGGGATCAGCGTGACAATATACCAAAGCCAACCCACCAACAAATAAGGCCGGCTGCGCACGAGCCACAAAGACGCGGCGGTGATGGCACCGAGAATTGCGACGCTTCCGATGATGTCGATGGCTTGCCAGTTGTAGGCCTCGTGGGGGTAGTAGTGCGCGAGGTTGTGCGGGTAGAACATGTCCACGAGATAGATGACGTAGGTGACGAGCGCGTTGTTAAGGCGGTTGCTGAAAAGGATGCGGGTGGAAATGGCGCCGCCGCTGCCTTGAGCGAGAACGACGGCAATGCTCGCGCCGATTGCCATCAGGATGAATGGAATCTTCTCGACGACTAACGATGTGAGTGGTCGCAGGCTGAAGTTCAAGTTGGTGTTGCGGTTTGGGTAAAAACGATTGAGCGGCCACGCGTCGAGGAGCAGGAAAAGAATCGGCGCGGAGACGAGCATTTGTTTGGACATCAAACCGCACGCGTAAGCAATTGCGGTGAGAAGATAGAAAATTATTTTGCGCCCCGTTCCTTCGCTGACGGCGAACTTCGAATATCCGCAAAGAGTTAGCATCAGGAAAAAGGTGCTGAGCACGTCTTTGCGTTCGGCGACCCACGCGACGGATTCGACGTGCAATGGGTGAATGGCAAACAGCGCGGCGACGAGTGCGCTCGCCCAAAGTCGGCGAGTGAGCTTGTGCAAGAGACCGAACAACAGCACGGAACTGCCGGTGTGCAGGAGCAGGTTGATCAGGTGATGGCCGCCAGTACCGTGGATTTGGCCGGGGAGCATTCCGAAGAATTCGCAATCGGCCATGTGCGACAGCCAAGTGAGTGGATGCCAGTTCGCAGCGTAACCGATGTTAAAAGCCCACCTGAACGTCTGCCAAGTGAGGCCGGCGCGGACGTTGGTGTTGAGGACCACGTAATCAGGATCGTCGATGTCGAGGAGCGGGAAATGGGTTG
>JAQGOW010000386.1 GCA_028293405.1 Verrucomicrobiales bacterium | reverse complement strand
GGTCGTGATACGCATTGTGGATGCTCTTCCACAGCCGCTCCGTACAAATCCATGACCATCTGCTCGCGCCGTGGGGAACGTCCGAAGGTCATCATCAAAAACAACCACTAGGGAAGCATGCCAGCGTCAGCATCATCACCTCGTCGTAAAACATTTTACGTCTAACAGCCATGCAAAAAACCAGTTCCACCTTGCAGTTCGCCCGCCGCCGCCTCTCAGGGCTTAGCTTACGTGACACCGACGCGCATTGGGTACCAAACACCGACGTTTACGTCACCGAAACAGGTGTCGTCATCAAAGTTGAACTCGCCGGTATGCAGCGTGAAAATCTTCAATTGAACATCGAAGGCAACCGTCTCAAAATTTCTGGGAACCGTCCTGATGGCTGCCGCACCTCGTCGAAGTGCAAGTTTCTGGTAATGGAAATTAACTACGGGACTTTCGAGAGCGTCATTGAACTTCCTGCGGGCTACGATCTCTGCCTGGCAAAAGCTACCTATCAAAATGGGTTCTTGCGCATCGATGTGCCAACGTTGGTGAAAAGCGGGAATCGTCCGACGTCCGTGACCGTTGAGGGCTAATCGGCTTGTTTGCTGGTCTCTTTCGCACTCTGGAGAAACTTCTCCATCGCTCCTGACACAGGCTTCTTCAGCCAATACGCTCCGATGATCACTGGCTGTAACGCTGGTGAAAACTGGATAAATTTTAGCCGCCACCCGGCTGTACACTTTAACGAGTTTGGCACGATCGCTACTCCGGCGCCGGCTTCAACTGCCGCAATTAAACTGCTCACGCTATCGTGTTCCTCCGTGATGCGCGGTTTGATTTTAGAGCCGGCAAAAACGCCGGTGACCATCTTGTAAGCTTCGGGATAATCTTTGCGGCTGTAGCTGATGAGCGGTTCGCGGACGACTTCGTCCAGGTTAACGCTGCGACTCTTCGCGAGCTTGTGCTTTGGTGCAACAGCCAACAGCAAAGTTTCGCGAGTCAATTCAGCAAAATTAAATTCACGCACCACGCGAGCCTCGACGCGCACCGTGAGGGCGAGTTGTAATTTTCCGACGCGCAAATCACCCAGCATCTCCTCCGTCGAACAATCGTGCAACTTTACGCGAATGTTTGGCATCGCCGATTGAAACCCGCGCAATGCCTGGGGCAAAAATCGTGCGGTCAGCGATGGCGCGTAACCCACGTGCAATTCGCCTCGGCCCACTGACACAGCTCGCGCGTTTTTGACCGCGTCGTCGGCTCGTTGCAACACCGCGCGCGCTTCTTTCAAAAAAACTTTTCCTGCTGCGGTGAGCTTCAGTGATTTTGCGGTGCGTTCGAAAAGATCGAAACCAATCTCCTGCTCCAAGTCGCGGATTTGCCGGCTGATGCCTGGCTGCGACACGCGCAATTTCAACGCCGCGCGCGACACGTTTTCCTCTTCGGCGGCGGCAATGAAGTATCGGAGATGACGAAGTTCCATCGAGAACTTCAGCATAACCAATAGTTATGCTAAGGCAAGAAACATGGTCTTTCTCAACTGCACGGTGGATGTGCGACTCTGTTCACATGATGAATATTAGAAAGAGCAATGAACGGGGCCACGCCGAACATGGTTGGCTCGATTCGTATCACAGTTTCAGTTTTGCGGATTACTACGATCCCAATTGGATGGGCTACCGCACGTTGCGCGTGATTAACGACGACCTCGTGATGCCCGGCCAGGGTTTCGGGATGCATCCGCACCGCGACATGGAAATCGTGACCTACATCCTGAGCGGCGCGTTGCAGCATAAGGATTCGATGGGCAACGGGCGCGTCATCAGGCCTGGGGACTTTCAATATATGTCCGCCGGCACTGGCGTGTTGCACAGCGAATTCAATCCGTCACCGGACGAAGCTGCGCGCCTGTTGCAGATATGGATCAAGCCTGACGAAACAGGCGTGAAGCCCGGCTACGCGGAGAAGTCGTTCGCGAATGAACCGGCCGGTTTTTACCTCGTCACCAGCAAGTCTGGGCGCGATGGATCAATCAGCATCCATCAGGATGCCGACCTCTGGTTGGCGAAGCTCGACGGTAAGAATCGTGTGAGCCACAAGCTCGCGCCTGGCCGTCACGCCTGGGTCCACGTCGCTGAAGGTGAAGTCACCGTCAACGGCAAGAAACTGTCCGGTGGCGACGCTGCTGCCGTGACCGACGAAAAGGCAATCGAACTGAGTGCGGACAAAGCCGCGCAGGTTCTCTTGTTCGACTTGAACTAACAACAAGCCGCGTACCGAAAGGAGCGCGGCCTTTTTTTGACTCTGAAATCTGATAATTAAAAAACCATAACCAAATGAAATCACTCCTGAAAACAACGAATAGTTATTTGCCCACAATCGCCCGCATTACACTCGGCCTAGTCATGTTTCCGCATGGCGCGCAAAAAGTCCTCGGCTGGTTTGGCGGATACGGGTTTAGCGGCACCATGAACTTCTTCACCGGCCAAATGCACGTTCCCGCGTTGTTCGCATTCCTCGCAATCGCCGCCGAATTTGCCGGTTCACTTGGACTCATCACCGGTTTCCTTTCACGCATCGCCGCGTTCGGAATTGCGATGAATATGATCGTCGCCGTAGTGATGGTTCATGGTGCCAACGGATTTTTTATGAACTGGTTCGGCAACCAAAAAGGTGAAGGATTTGAATACCACATTCTCGCGATCGGTCTCGCGCTGATCGTAATGATTGTCGGCGCAGGAAGACTTTCAATCGACCGCGCGCTGAGCGGCGAAAAAGTCGCGGCTTGAGGGTTCGTGAAAAAGCAGCCTGTCCCTGTTGGCAAACCTTGACTTTGCGGGGTGAACCTTGGACATTACCACGCTCTTGGTTGGTAGGTTACCCAAGTGGCCAACGGGGGCAGACTGTAAATCTGCTGGCTTACGCCTTCGACAGTTCGAATCTGTCACCTACCACCATCTTCCCTTTACAGGTCTAGTCCCGTTTTCTTTGTGCAGGGGCAACGGGACA
>JAQGOW010000493.1 GCA_028293405.1 Verrucomicrobiales bacterium | reverse complement strand
CTTGAGGTGCGGTTCCAAAATAGGGAACAGGGTTTTGATAATCTTTGAAATACTCGCGACTGTCGGTCGTCAGGATCGCGACTTTCATATTTTCTGAAATACGCGGTTGTGACCAACCTGAAGGATTTCTCTGAACTGCTGGCGGTCAATCTCTGCTGCCACCCGAGTTGGTCCAGGATGTCCGGCAGTTGCGAAGATCGGTGCACGAAATGAGGTGTCCAGGCCCGAATCATCCAATACAATGATTCCGCCCCGGATCAAATTCATGGAGCAGAGATTCCAATCGCTTTTTGCCACTTCGTAATCGTGATTTCCGTCGATATATATGCATTCCCACTGGCGTGAAGCAATGGTCGCTCTTGCAATTTCGTCGGTGGAATACGCGCGCGCAAGTGTTGGCAGTGGGAGGGAAAAATGTCGGAAGTTTTCCAGTGTGTCTTCATAGTAACTTACGTCCTTCGTGTAATTACTAACTGAATCACCGGCAGGTGCGAAGGGTGAGATGCCGACAACTTCAACGCGTTTATCACCTTGTTGCAAGAGCGAGACGAGACTCAGCACTTGTCCTCGGTAAACACCAATTTCGAGAAAACGACTGAACTCAAACTCGCGATAGAGCAGGAACCACATGACATGGAACGCGTCTTCGCCGAATCCACGATTGTTCGAATTGAAGTAGCGACGGTGGTCACGAAGATCTTGGGGCAATTTCTGGTAAAAGAAACGAACGCACTCCAGATAGAATTCTGTAGGGTCAGTTAAACTTCGAGGCCAGTCATCACGACCAATTTCCGATGCTGCCGTTGACAGCGCAACTTTCTGAACGGCTCGGTTCAACCGGGCTTTACCGACCGCATTTTTGAAACGTTTCAGCAATTTCATGCGCGCTGCGGGTAGGCGTAAATGAAGCACCGCGATGGACTTGCCTGATCGCGATCCAGGATTTCAACGCTGTAACCGGCATTGTCGAGGATGACGCGAAGGTCGCACATGACACAGATGTGATGCACTTCGATGAAAAGTGTGGGTCGATGCTCCTTCAAAAGCTGAGTGGCACCTTGAAGCACCATAGCTTCAGCGCCCTCGACATCGACTTTGATGTAATCTGGCGGCGGTAATTCTTTGGTCCTCACTATAGAATCAGCACGAGCAGCCCTGACCGTGACTTGTTGAAATTGCGCGACCGTCTCAGCGGAATACGGCGTTTGGGCGTTTGCGAGATGGCTGCCGCTACTGGAACCGTCGATACTTAAGCTGGCGTTGAAAGTCGTCGCGCCATCCGCATTCGACAAGGCAGTGGTACACGTTTGAATGCGGGCAGCTAATCGAGGGTTTCTTTTTAAGTTCTGGTTTAAGACATCGAGGTTGGCCGAGTTTGGCTCGAACGCTTTGACTGTCGCGCCGAGTTGCGCGAACGCGAGCGAGTGATATCCGAAATGTGCCCCGACATCCCAAATCACTTTGTTTTGCAATGCTCCGCAGTGCGTCAGTTGATCGTAAATAAAATGGTCGAAGGTTCCCGCGATCATTTCGCCCCAGGCATCCGTCTGTCCCGGTAGAAGGATTTCTACACCTTTGAGCGGGCCGCCTCTGACCTCGAACCACTGCTGTCCATGTTTCGGACTCAATCGGCGTTGTGCGGCACGAACGAGCGACGCTGGCGACGCATTCCAAAGTTTTTCGACAAAGCTACGGTTCATTATTTGTTAAAGGTCAGTTGGCCTTTCTATTTGGTCCACCTCACTTTAGCATCGCACAGGATAAATGATTGGAAAAACCGTCCGCAATCTCATTGTACGCTCGTACAATTCGGCTGTCGTCTGGAATTGGGCGTTGAACGGGCTGCGTATCGGCCAAGGTTTGATCATTCTTCCGTTATTAGTTCACGTTCTGGCAAAGTCTGACTTCGGGATGTACTACGTTTTGCTCGGGTTAAGTGCCTTAATCCCGGTTCTCGACTTTGGGCTATCGGGGGGGCTCAGCCGTAGCATCAGCTATGCAATGGCAGGTGCAACTGAGCTGAAAGCGGAAGGGGTATCCGCCGCATTACCTGGCGCTGCACCCAATTACAAACTTCTCGGAGAGCTTCTTCACACCATGCGATCACTGTATCGGCGCTTGGCGTTAATCGCGTTTGTGGCGATCAGTGTCATCGGAACGATCGTGGTCGGATTGAGAGTGCAGCAGACGACCTCGCCAACCCTGGCGTGGATAGCTTGGGGAATTACGTTGGTCGCAGTTGTTTGGGAACTTTACTCCGGTTGGTGGCGCCTGTTTTTGCAGGGAATGAACGAAGTCGTTCCGGCAGCGCGAATCGCTGTGAGCGCGTCGGTTCTCAATATTTGTCTTTCGGCGATATTATTGATTGCGGGCGGTGGATTGTTGAGCGTTCCGATCGCTAGTTTGATTGCAAGTTTTGTCCAACGACGATTGGCTCGGCGCGAGTGTTTAAGAGTCTTGGGAAACGTCCCACCACGTCCACCGCGCGAAACCGTCGGTCGAATTTTTCGTGTGCTCTGGCCGAATACGTGGAAGTTAGGTTTGCAACTGACCACGGGTTATATGATCGGGAAACTGATTATCTTTTTAAAAGTTTTCGATTTGGCTGACAACGCTGAGTTTGGACTGTCGGCACAGGTCCTGTCGGTGATACAAGGCGTATCCATGGCGTGGGTTGCAGTAAAGTGGCCGCTGATTTCTCAGTACCGCGCGCAACGGGATCATGATGCGATGCGGCGTTTGTTGTGGCCGCGAATCTGGGTGCAGGCAGCGACGTATGCCGTGCTCGCGATCGGCCTCGTATTCGTGGGGCAGGAGGTGCTGGTCACTCTCGGTACCAACAAGCGAGTGTTGCCGACATTGTGGCTGGCTCTGCTCGCGCTAAATGGTTATCTGGAATTGAGGCTGTCGTTCTGGGGAATGCTCATTTCGACGGAGAACAGGCTACCGTTTGTGTTTCCGATGATCGTGACGAACATCTGTTCGGTGCTCATCGCAATAGCCTTGTTGAAGTTTACGTCTCTGCGGTTTGGCGCGTTGGTGCTCGCGCCGTTGATCGCGGGATCAGTGTTCAACTACTGGTATTGGCCGCTCATGTCCGCCAAAACGCTGGATGCGAAGTGGTTCAGGTTTGTATTCCTGAGGAAAAGCTCGGATAAACCGGCGTAAAACTACGCTGCAGCCGCTGCGGCTTCGCCGTTGTCGCCGATGGCTTCAACAGGGCAGCCTTCTTTGGCTTCTTTGCACTGGTTCTCTTCGTCGGGCGTAGAGGGTTGCTTGTAGACGTAGGAGTAACCGCCGTCGTCGCTGCGGGTGAAATTGTTCGGAGCGGTTTCGCGACACAGATCGCAATCAATGCATTGATTGTCCACGTAATATTTTCCGGGAACGTTATCGGGGTATTTGTTCGCGATATCAGCCATAAAAATTCAGGCGCAATATAAAAGCGCGGATAAGGTCATAGCAAGCGGAAGTTTCAGGAACGTTGTCTAAGGTCAAATTGTCGCACCAACTCAGCGGGTGGCATGCACGAGACCCGGGACAGAAAGTTGCGCGACCGCTTTGTCGGCGCTCTTCAACGCATCGTTCGGATACACCCCGAGGTAAAGCATTCCAACAATGCAAATCGCAAGGCACACTTTCATCGGAATCGAAACGGTAATGGGCGAGAGATTAGCCGGGTCTTTGGACCAGTAAATCGCGCGGATGACGCCAAAATAGTAGTAGAGCGAAATAACGACACCGACCACTGCGATCCCAGCGAGCCAATAGTAATGCGAATTGATGGCGCCTTGTTCGATTATCGATTTGAGCAGTAAAAATTTTCCAAAGAAACCCGCGAGCGGGGGAATTCCAGCCAACGAAACCATCGCGAGCGCCAGGCTGGCGGCAAGAAGAGGGGACCGTTGATTTAATCCGGCGAGTTCGGAGATGTCTTCGGTTTCGCGTGCCACGAGCAAGATAACGATGAACGCAGCGGCGAGGGTGAAGAGATAGCCGAGCAGGTAATAGAGAATGGCGCTGGAACCGGCCTTGTTCAACGAAGCGATGCCCATAAGCAGGTAACCGGCGTTGGCGATGCTCGAGTAGCCGAGCAGACGTTTCAAATTGCGTTGCGGAATGGCGCAGAGGTTGCCGTATAGGATCGTGATTGCCGCGATGGCCATCAGCAACCCTTTCCAATGTTCGGCGATCGGGTGAACGACTTCGAAAATGACGCGAACAAGCACCACGAAACCGGCGGCTTTAGAGCCAATGGCTAGGAATGCGGTCGCTGGTGTAGGCGCGCCTTGATAAACGTCTGGAGCCCAGATTTGCACGGGGAACGCAGCAATTTTGAAACCGAGCCCGACGAGCACGAACAACACACCGAGCCAGACCACGTTGTTCGACGCTAAATGAGTGGCGTTAGCCTGAAGGGTTGCGAAGTTTGTCGTGTTGGCTGCACCAAAAATTAGTGCGATGCCGAACACGAGGAAGCCAGTCGAGACAGCGCCGATAATCAAATATTTCACGCCAGCTTCAAGTGAGCCGAGGCGATAACGTTGAAAGCTCACGAGAATGTAGAAGCTGACGGTGATCAGTTCGAGCGCGACGAAGACCATGATGAAGTCGTGCGCAGATGCGGCGAACATCATGCCGGTCAGTGCAAACAGTAGGAGCACGTAGAATTCGGCGATCCCTGCGCGGATTCGATCCGCAAATTCCACCGACATCAACAGCACGAAAAATGCGGTGATGAGAAAAAATCGTTTGAAGAAAAGCGCTAAGCCGTCGTGCAGATACATTCCGTTGAACGCGAGGTAGTCACTACCGCTGATGCTTGGGCAAAAAGTGCCGACAAAAATCAAGAGCACACCCAAAGCCGCGACGTAGCCGAGCTTGGCCTTGTGCGCGACCGGCGTCCACAAATCGACGAGAATTATCCCCAGCGCGAGGATGATGACGGCGAGTTCTAGGCTGAAGGAGGAAAGGTTCATTTCTGGATTTGCGCGACCATCGTTTCGGACGGGAGCAGGTCAGGCAACGATTTCTTGATGTTGTCGGTCAGCAGCCGCGGGAAGCAGCCAAAAATAATCAGCCCGGCCAGGAGCAGGGCATAAGGCATTTTGCGCCAGAGGCTCTTGGCGTCCGATACGTCCGTCCATTTGCGGTCGCCGTGCCAAACGTTGCGAATCGCGCGGAGCATATAGACACCGGCAATCACCAGCGCGCCCCAGATTGCAAGTCCAGTGATGAGTTGGAATTTCGACCAACTGCCGAACAGGACCAAAGTTTCACCGGGGAAGCTGGCAAATCCAGGCAAACCGCAGCCGGCCAGCATCGCCATAATCATGACCGTCCCGATGTAAGGCATGGCGCGGAGCAAACCGCCCATGTCTTCGATTTTGGTGCTGTGGATTTGATTCGCGATGTATCCGCTGAGAGCAAAGGTCAGAGCCGCGAGCAAACCATGAGCGACCATGATAAGGACAGTGCCGGTGATGCCAATCAGGTTCAGGCTCGCGATGCCAAGGAAAGCGAAGCCCATATGCGCGACGCTCGAATTACCGATCAGCATGTTGAGATCGCGCTGACGAATTGCCACCAGGCCGCACCACAAAATGTTTCCGACACAAAGCCAGGAGAGCAAGGTCATCCAGTTGTGGGCTTCGCCAGGCATCATCGGCAGCGCGATGCGGATGAGACCGTAAAGGCCGAATTTCTTCAACACGCCTGCGTGAATCATCGCGGTCGCCGGTGGGGCAGAGGCGTAACCAAGCGGCGCCCAGGTGTGAAACGGCCAGAGCGAAACGAGGATTCCAAAGCCGAACAGCAGGAACGGGAAGATGAGATGCTGAGCGTTGCCAGCCATTGAATTTGCTTTGAAATAGCGGGTCATTTCGATGATGTCGAACGTGCGGACGTCGACCGGCATTTGCAGATACAACGCGATCAAGCCGATGAGCAACAAGAGCGCCCCAAGACTGAGGTAGAGCGTGATTTGAAATGTCGCGTAGTTCTTGTTTTCGCCACGACCCCAAACTCCGATCATGATGAACGTGGGCACGAGCGCGAGTTCGTGCAGGAAATAAAGGAAGAACATATCCAAGGACGCGAACGCGCCGAGGATGCCGCCGGACATTATCAGCAGCAGGATATAAAATTCTTTTTCGCGGGTTTTGATGTGGTTTGAAATGCAGACAGCGGCAAACGAAACAACAGCGCCCATCAGAATCAAACCGAGATTGATGCCATCGACGCCGACGTGATAGCTGATGCCCAACGATTCAACCCAGGGAATTTTCTGAACGTAACGAAAACCATTTTCAACCGGAGCACTGTTGAAATTCACGAACACACAAATGGCACCGCACATTGCGATAAACGAACCGAGCAGTGCCAGGCCACGAATGACCACTTTGTAGCTGCGCGGAATGAGCACGATCACCAGCGCGGTGAGCAGTGGCAGACCGAAGATGTATGTGAGGGGTGACATGGTTTAGTGCACGAAAACAAAGAACAAAATAATGGCCACACCGAGCGCAAGCATG
>JAQGOW010000384.1 GCA_028293405.1 Verrucomicrobiales bacterium | reverse complement strand
CACGTTGACAAGCGGTCCGGCGGCGATACTCCAAAGCGTCGCACCAGGACGCTGCGGCGGATCCACATACGCCACACCGCCCAATGGCCACAACACAATCGTGTCGGCTTTCCCGCCGACACTCCGGCACGCGAGCACATGTCCAAACTCGTGAACTGTGACCAATCCGAAAAGCACGAGATACTCCCAAACCTTCCATTGCCACGCGGTGTATCGTCCGGTGTTATCCTGCATATCGACGACCGCGATGACGAACCAGGACCAGTGGATGAACACGGTGATGCCGAGCAATTTGAAAAACCGAACCGAACCGCTCTTTGTTGGCGCCATCCTTTAGGGTAAATACTCCAGCGCCAACGTCAACGTTTGGCGGGTGAAGCGGCAATCAGCGCTTGAACTGATGCCAACAAAAATCCCCTGGAACATTTCTGCTCCGGGGGATCGTCGAAAATGTCTCCCCTGCCCTCTCATCTAACGATGAGAGGGTGGGAAGATTTGAAGTTATTCTTTGTCTGGCTTGTCGTCAGTTTGCTTCAACGACTCATCAGCAGCGTCGAAGGCGTGTTGCAATGCAACCAAGTCTTCACCGGGCTTGAGCGAATCGAGGATCGCCTGTTCAGCTTTGAGCTGTTCAGGTGAGTATTCAGCGGCCTTGATCGACAGACCGATACGGCGTTCGCCTTTATCAATCTTGATCACACGCGCGGTCACGTCCTGGCCGACTTTGAGCACGTTCTTGATCTTATCAATGCGCTCTTCGCTGACCTGGCTGATGTGCACGAGACCATCGATGTCGTGTTCCAATCCAACGAACGCACCGAAGCTGGCCAGCTTGCTGACCTTTCCGGAAACGAGATCGCCGACTTTGTAGAATTTATCGATGTTGCTCCACGGATCTTCGCTAAGCTGTTTGACGCCAACGGAAATGCGTTGGTTCGCCTTATCGACTTCGAGCACGATGGCTTCGACGTCGTCACCTTTTTTGAAGACTTCGGAAGGATGGTTGATCTTGCGCGTCCAGGAAATATCCGAGACGTGGATCATGCCGTCCAAACCTTCTTCCAACTCGATGAATGCACCGTAGCTGGTGAGGTTGCGAATCTTGCCTTTGACATGGGTGCCGGCTGGATATTTTTCCATCGCCTTGTCCCAAGGATTGGTTTCGAGCTGGCGCACGCCGAGCGAGATTTTCTGCTCTTCGCGGTTGATGCCGAGCACGACTGCTTCGAGTTCCTGGTCCACTTTGAGGACGTCGGAAGGTTTGGCAATGCGCTTGGTCCAGGACAATTCGGTAACATGGACGAGGCCTTCGACACCGGGTTCCAGTTCGACGAATGCGCCGTAAGGAACGAGGTTGACGACTTTGCCTTTGACCTTGTTGCCGACTTGATACTTGCTCTCGATGTTTTCCCAAGGATTGGCGAGCTTCTGCTTCAAACCGAGGCTGACGCGTTCTTTTTCCTTGTTGATGTCGAGAACGACAACGTCGATGTCCTGGCCGACCTTCAGGATTTCCGAAGGATGACCGATGCGGCCCCAGCTCATGTCGGTGATGTGCAGCAAACCGTCGATACCGTTGAGGTCGATGAACGCACCGAAATCGGTGATGTTCTTGACCGTGCCCTTGCGGATGTCGCCAGGGGTCATGTCGGTGAGGAGCTTCGAACGTTTTTCGTTGCGTTCGTTTTCGATCAGTTCGCGGCGGGACAGAACGATGTTCTGGCGCTCTTGATTGATCTTAACGACCTTAAATTCGTAGGTGTTGCCGATGAAACCAGCGAGGTTCTTCGGCGGAACGATGTCGATTTGGGAAGCGGGAAGAAATGCTTCGACACCGATATTAACGATGAGGCCGCCTTTGACAGCCGCTTTGACGCGACCAGTGATGGTGCCACCTTCGTTACAAATTGTGAGAATATTGTCCCAGTTCTTCTTGAACTCGGCTTTTTCCTTGGACAAAACGACCATGCCGTCTTTGTCTTCGAGTTTCTCGATGAGGACATCCACTTCGTCCCCGAGCTTCACTTGCTTGATGTCGTCGAATTCGATTCCGGGAACGGTGCCTTCTGATTTGTATCCGATGTCCACGAGGACTTCTTTGGGACGAACTTCGATGACGGTACCTTTGACGATTTGGCCTGGGGCAAAGCGCATGTCGGCTTGCTTCAGGGCTTCTTCCATTGTGAGCATAATGATTTGATTGCTACGCCGGCTCGGTTCGGTTCTGGTCGGACAGCGCTTGAATTGGCTGTCCCCATGGGGCGATACGCCCGCCGAATCGGATTCCGATCAACAATCGATGACTACAATACTTTCTCTTTAATGCGGGGAGCTTGGGGAAATTCCGAACAGAATCTGGAAGGAGGGAAGCTATCGAACGGGAAATCCCGAACTTCGAACTTCTATCTTCTGACTTCTGCGCGGAGCGCCGGCTCCATTGCCTACCTGACCTTGTTGCTGGGCAACGGAGGTTAAAGGTTAGGTTACGCGTTAACTTTCTTTTCTCAGCCTCAATTCCAGAAAACCGGAACTTACGAATAGCCGCACACGCGGTATTCAGGCAGCGTTAAACTAGTCCCCCGACGCAAGAAGGCAAGCGCGAAATAAACGCTAAAGGCTAAGGGCTAAAGGCTAAAGTGAACGCGAAAAAAGGGAGAAAAAAGTTACTGCGACTGGGTGCGACTGAGTATTACTGGGTGCGACTGGGTGCGATTTTGGAGGTGATAGTCGCACCCCAGTCGCACCCCAGTCGCACCGGAGTCGCACTTCGGTTTTTGGTCAAGAAATGGACCGGAAAAGGTCTGAAATCCGAAATCCGAAATCCGAAACCAGAAACCAGAAACCAGAAATAAATTTTTGGTTCGATTTAGTCATAACTAGTCATATTAGCTGAAGCGGGAACCTGACATCGCAGCCGGGATTCCAGAAACCGTAGTATTTTCAAAGAGCGAGCGGGGCTTGCATCCATTGGGTCTGAACGCGAACCCTGCAGCTGCACATTCAGCAGCGGCGACATGGTATTATGAAGTAGCTAATTAGTCAACAAGGGAAGAAGAGTGCGTTGCGGGGCGAGGGACTTGAACCACGAAGGCACCAAGACACCCAGTTTGCGCCGTGTGGGGGCACACTACAGGGAATGGCGAATTAAGGCTGCCGGCTTTTACACCGGCAGCCGTGCAGAAAGGCAATTAATTAGCAGCTTCGGTCTTTTCGCCGGCGTCTTTCCAGCCTGCGATGCCGACGGTCAGGTGCTTAACGTTGGTATAGCCGAGCTTTTTGGCTGCGACAGCCGCAGCGTGGTAAGCCTGGCAACGGGAGTTTCCGCAGTAAGCAATGATCTCCGCGTTTTTGTCCTTCGGCAACACCGACGCCAGCTTCTCCTTGTTCGCCATGTAATCGATAGCGCCAGGAATATGGCCGCTTTGGTATGATTCGGTGCCGTTAACGTCGAGCAAGATTGCGCTCTTAGAAGCAACCGCAGCTTTGACATCGGCCACCGAAACATCGGGGAACTCGGCGGCATACACACCGGTCGCGATCGAGAATATTGCAATGATGGATAGGAGTCTTTTGATCATGGCATAACTATTAATTTGATACGCAAACTTGGCAAGTTTTCTTGGGTTTCGTCGTTTTTCAGTGGTTTGCGTTAGCCAGGGATGGAACACGGATTAAACACGGATTTTTTTGAACAGGAGGAAACGGAGGAAGATGAGAACGCGTGAGTCGGTAACTCGGTGCCACCAAGATGGTCCCGTGATTGCATTGCGACGAACAGCGGGTTGGTGATAAACAAACCGTTGTTCGCGAAACGTATGAACTCTGAACGCCAAAAAGCATACAGGCACTTGCTCTACGTATCATTCCTTCATCTTCGCTCGGGCCGCATCGATGTCGTTTGGTGGAACCCGGTGAGTTGGCGGCGTATGGCTTCGGAGTTAAGGCAGCACAAAGCACTGGCGGACTGCTTTCACAATCTGGCCCTGTTCTCTGTCCAGGATTTCGAACGTTTTGACGAGGAACGTTTCTGGCAGGATATCGAGCGTCTCGGACGTAGGCATGGTCATGAACTTGTTGAGCGTTACCAAAGAATTTTTGACGAGTATGTCGCAGGCAGAGCAGTTTACGTCTGTTGACGCCCGACATTGAATCTCCCAACCGGTTTGTTACGCTGGCGGAGCTTTGACCACGTCTTCTCTTCGCCTTTTTGCAATCGTATGGAGTTCTGCGTTTAGGCGGTTTCTGCCAGACCGCCTAAAGGCGGGACTCCGTACCGTTTGCCTTTTTGCAACCATCGCTTTGGTGAGCGCTTCGACCTTCGGCCAAACCGTCACGCCACCGGCAAACCTCGATCCGTCCAAACCGGAAAGCCGCCGATTCCTTTACACGCCCAAACCATATCCGGTGGATGAACGCGGGTTCTCGCAAGTGGACGCGGCGTTGGCAAAATACTTATGCGCGCGAAAAAATGGTGCAGGACGTCGGCGGCAAAGGAATCATCCGCAAATCCATGCGCATCGCGCGAGTCGGAGCGATCAAAGATTACAAACCGTTCGATCGCGCCAAAATTCCCCAACGCAACGCCTACGCGCCGACGCAGCCGAATCGAGTTGTTTATGTGCCGGCTGCGGTGCACCCTTAGAGTAACAAAAAGAACAGTCACGCCATGAAAAATATACTAGCGAGACATGTCGTTGCCGTAGCGCTTGTAACATTAGGTTGTTTGTTCTGGCTGTTCCACCTGCTCAATGGAGGGATTTTTTTCACAATAGCGATGTTAGTAATCATACCTCGGAATGAGCTTACTCGCCCGTTTCCAAACAAGGATCTATTGCCTGCAGTCGGCGTTTTAATATTACTGGTGGCCGCGATAGTAGTTGGAAAATTTGTAATCCCTAAACCTGTTTCCGAGAACTTGGACCGCCTCATAACTCAGCCGGTAACAATCTCGGCGCTGTGGTTTGTGGTACTCTGGGCACTTTATCGCAGTTTCCAGCGCCAGAGACGGGAACTCGCCATTACTGGCTAAATTCCAGCCACTTCCATCAATCTTCCCTCCTTATAAAACGATTTTATTGACCCATTTTGTCGTAAAATGACCTCACTTTGTTACAAAATGACCGCCACCATTCCCCAACGCAACGCCTAGGCGCCGACGCAGCCGAATCGCGTGGTCTATGTGCCGCGAGCGCGACGACCGCACCGGGTAAATGAAACGAAGAACATTAACAATCTATGAGCAAAGACCCCGATAAAGATGCATTAAAGAAAGCTTGGAAGGAGCAACAGCGTGAGAAACTCGTTGCGTCGATTCCAATGCCACAGGCTGATTTGCGCGCGCTCTTTGATTTTCTTGATCGCGAAGGCGCTCCACCGTGCGACCATACTTTGCGGGAGACGATAGAGTTTCTAAAGCAACGGCAGCTTGATGTTGATCGCATTATTCCGTGGTTGCATGAGTACGGCGGTTATTGTGACTGTGAGGTCATATTTAACGTAGATGACAAGTTTGGGGAGATTGTCGGGAGATAAGTCTTAAGATGCTCTTTCCAGCCACTTCCATCAATCTTCCCTCCTCATAAAACGATTTTATTGACCCATTTTGTCGTAAAATGACCTCACTTTCTTACAAAATGACCACCACCATTTCCCAACGCAACGCCTACGCGCCGACGCAGCCGAATCGAGTCGCCTATGTGCCGACTGTGGCGACGCCAAACGAGGCGGGGAAATGAACTGATGAACCATCATGAAGTGGAAGAAAAAGCTTTGGGTATCGATTCTAATCTTCGCGATTGTTTCGACAGTTGGATTTATCCTATCGCCCGCTTCAGTTGCCGACGCCGAAGTTGCCGCCGGACTATTTAAATACTACTGCCGCGCCTCAACAAATGGTTGGGGCTTTGTGGCCTCTGATATAAAAATTCCGGGTGGATATGGAAAGAAGCCCGCACTCCTTTATGCGCAGCGAAACGATGTGGTCGTAAGGTACAAGTGGGCAATCGGGAAGTTTCTATTGGTGCACTATTGTAGAATGTATCGCGACCACGATGCTGATCCAGTCTGGTCGTTGACCACGTTGTGGTGGTTCGGAGGAACAAACGCCCAAGTTGTATCAACCCAATCTCAGGCTAGCCAGGGCAATTTTTTTTCTACCACACAAACGAGGTACGTTTGCCTCCTTCTGACGCCGCGGATTGACTTGGAACAGTTAAAAATTTTTACTGGCGAGCTGGCGGATTTCCGGAGAGAGGTTGTTGTAGTGCCGCCAGAATCGTGGCGTGGTGTGGCTGTTCATGGAAGCGGCTTACAGCGACCGGCCCGATAGTCCTGCGCCGCTTCTTCCATCAATTGATCGAGCTTGCCCGCCTTGGCGTCGGCTTCGATCTGGCGATCAAACAATTCCTCGCGATATTCCTGCAGCCAGTCCGCCACGACTTCGATGTCCTGTGGGTTGAGCTGTTGAATGGCAGTTTCAATTTCCTGCACTGTGCTCATAACGCAAGGGTAAGGAAAACTCCGGTTTTTTCAAACGAAAAGCCCATTCTGGCGGTGGCCGGCGCGAGTCCTCGGCATCAATGGTGCAGGTTCGGAACATAGGTAACACAGGTGGTTCAGAACATGGGTAACACTTTACAGGCGGAGACAGTGTTGA
>JAQGOW010000487.1 GCA_028293405.1 Verrucomicrobiales bacterium | reverse complement strand
GGTTGCTGCCGCGTTATCGTTTGCTCGGTTTGCTGCTGAAAGAGCTTGGCGCCGAAAAGGAAGAAATCGAAGCCGCCCTGACCGAACGCTCGCCGTTGGAAAAATACAACGACATCGATTCCGCCTTGCGCGAGAAATTCGAAAAAGAACTGCTCGCCGCCGTCGAAGCCGAATACCGCCGTCAACGCAACGATCTCCTGGCCGCGCTCCAGTGGTGGCTGCGCGATGTCTGGTTGCAAACCGTTTCGCAGTCAGCCTCGAAGTTTCTCGGATTCCCGGATCTTGCCGCGGCTGCTCAAACGATCGGCAAACGAATTTCTGCGGCGGACGCGAGAGACAATCTTGAAATCGTTGACGACCTCCAACGCCAGCTCAGCAACACCAACGTTCAGGAAGCTCTCGCTTTGGAAGTCGGTTTGCTTAAGCTCAAGCTTTGATTGGACAAAGCTGTTCAGCCTGAAGGATTCAAAGACCAACGTGCCCTGCTTTTCGCAGCGGTCGCCGGATTCTTCTTTTTCATCGCGCTGCTGAAGTTTGGCAATCCCGTCATTCTCGATTCTCAGGTAATCCCACCCGAGAACTTCTTTGAGGTCCTCTACGGCGCCTGGCCGATGAAATGGGCTTATATATGTTTGGTCCCGGTCGTCATTGTCGCGATAATTTGCCTTCGCTCCGCCAACCTACGCGACGCACTCGCACCTTTATCGGTCCGATGGGCGCTCGCACTCCTGCTGACTTGGTTCGTTTGGCAGCTTATATCGGCAATTCACACCGTGGATTCCAGCCTGACCACGGCGACCGTCCGCCATTTTGCAGTTACAGTTCTCATGTTCTTTCTCGGCTTCTTTGCACTTGGCCGAATGCGCAACCCCTGGCCGGTTTGGCTTTTTCTTTCACTGGCACTCCTTTGGATCGTTCGCGTCGGATGGGAGCAGCACTTCGGAGGGTTAGAACAAACCCGGAAATTCTTCTACGAAACGCCCAATTGGCATGACGCCTCGCCAGAGTTCATCAAAAAACTTTCTAGCAACCGAATCTATTCAACCCTGTTCTATCCCAACACGCTGGCCGGCGGGCTTCTTCTTTTGTTGCCTATAACCCTAGGGTTTACGTGGCAAATCAGCCGCAAGCTCCGGGATCGCGCCCGCTGGACTATTGTGGCTCTGATTGCTGCTCCTTCACTGGCATGCTTGTATTGGTCGGGATCCAAAGCCGGGTGGCTGATCGCGCTTGTGCTTGCTCTCATCGCACTGGCGCAATCGACGTTACGCAAGAGCATCAAAGCAATTGTCGTTCTGACCGTGCTCGTTTGCGGCCTTGTCGGATTCGGCCTCCGTTACGCCCAATTCTTCCAACGCGGATCAACGAGCGTCGTGGCGCGGTTTGACTATTGGCGAGCAGCGTTGAGCATCGGAAACGAACATCCCGTCTTCGGAACCGGCCCCGGAACCTTTGCAATCGGCTACGCAAACGTCAAAGCTCCTGAATCAGAGATGGCGCGACTGGTCCATAACGACTTTTTGGAGCAATTTTGTGACACTGGCGTAATCGGCTTTATTGCGTTTGTCGCATTTTTTGCTCTTGTAATGGTGTATCTGTATCGTTACAGTTCTCAGAACAATCGGTTTGTGCTACTTGGGGTCACAGGTGTGGTTCTCCACGAGTTTGTGGAATTTCATCTTTATATTCCGGCAATCGGTTGGACGAGCTTCTTTCTGCTGGGTTGGTTGCTTGCGGCCAGCAGTGCGCAAAAGAAGGAGTTTACCGACCATTAGCGTTAAAGTTGTGCCAAAATTATTCACTTTCACCCAAAAACACCGGGCATAGTCTGCTTTTGCGGTCAGCTTTTCATGCTTGACTGCATTTATTTGACGAATTACTTTCGCGGAACTTTAAAAATACGACTTAAAGCAGGGTTGCCCAGCGGCCTCTGCTTTTTTGCTTAAATAGATGGCTAACTCACAACCTATGTTGTTGTCGACCAAAACGTGGCTCGTGCGCGTCACTTCGGCACACCAACCGACGCCGGAGGCGATATGGATTTAAAAGATATCAAGGCCATTATCGATTTGATGCGCAAGAACTCCCTGACGGAGTTCGAACTTGAGCATCAGGACTTCAAAATCAAACTAAAACGCGGTACCGGCGCTGCGGGTGAAGAGGGTGGCCCAGCCCTTTCGTATTCGATGCCTTTGCCGGTTGCGGTTCCCGCCCCCATTGTGCCGGCCCCAGGGTCAGTCGCTGGAATGGCCGCCGCCGCCGCCGCTGCCACAGCAGCAGCGGACGCTAATCTCCTCGAAATTAAGTCGCCGATGATCGGCACGTTCTATCGTCAACCATCGCCCGAGTCCGCCGAATACGTGGAAGTCGGCAGCGAAGTCAATCCTGACACCGTCGTTTGCCTCATCGAAGCGATGAAGGTCATGAATGAAATCAAGGCCGAGTGCAAAGGCATCGTGACCGCGATTTTGGTGGATAACGCCAAGCCGGTCGAATTCGGTCAACCGCTCTTCAAGATTCGGCCAACCTAAGCCGGATTAACTCAAATGTTCGAAAAAATCCTGGTTGCCAATCGTGGCGAAATCGCGGTGCGCATCATTCGCGCTTGCAAGGAACTGAATATCCGCACCGTAGCGGTTTATTCTGAAGCAGACGTTAATTCCATCCACGTCCAAATGGCGGACGAAGCCATTTGCATCGGCAAACCCGCAAGCAACGAAAGTTACCTGCGCATTGATCGCATCATTAGCGCGGCAGAAATCGCCGACGTCGACGCCATTCATCCGGGCTACGGTTTTCTTTCTGAGAACGCCCACTTTGCGGATGTTTGCGAAAGCTGCAACATTCGGTTCATCGGACCCAGCTCGCGCGCAATGAATGCGCTTGAGGACAAAGCGGCTAGCCGCGCGCTTGCGAAACGCGCTGGGGTTCCAACCCCTCCCGGTTCCGACGGTACCATCGAGAACGAGCAGGAAGCACTCACTGTTGCCAAACGCATTGGTTACCCCGTGATGATCAAAGCCGTCGCTGGTGGGGGTGGTCGTGGCATGCGCGTTGCGCACAATGACGTTTCGCTCGTGAAGGGTTACCACACCGCCCGGAGTGAAGCGGAAAAGGCTTTTGGAAATTCGGGCGTTTACATAGAGAAATTCATCGAGACCTCGCACCACATTGAGTTTCAAATCCTTGGCGACATGCGCGGCAACATCGTTCACCTCGGCGAACGTGATTGCTCCATTCAACGGCGCAATCAGAAGATGGTCGAAGAAACTCCCTCGCCGCTGATCGAACATAAATTTAAGGATTTGCGCAAAAAAATGGGCAAAGCGGCCGTGCGCATTGCTGAAGTGGCCCATTACACGAACGCCGGAACGGTCGAATTCATCGTGGACGACAAAGGTCATTTCTACTTCCTGGAGATGAACAAGCGTATCCAGGTTGAGCACCCGATTACTGAAGAGGTGACCGGTCTTGACCTTGTGAAGCTACAGATCCAGGTCGCGATGGGTGAACCGCACAAGCTATCGCAAGGTGATATCACGATGAAGGGGCATGCGATCGAGTGCCGCATCAACGCTGAAGATCCCTTTGATGATTTCCGACCGTCGCCCGGTCGTATCGAAATGTATTATCCGCCCGGTGGTCCTGGCGTTCGCGTCGACAGCCATTGCTACGCTGGTTACACCATTCCGCCGTACTACGACTCGATGATTGGCAAGTTGATCTGCAAAGGTCGCGATCGTCGCGAAGCGATGGACAAGATGAGCCGTGCGTTGGACGAATACATGATTACAGGAATCAAGACTACGATTCCATTCGAACAGGCTATTTTGCGGGATCCAAATTTCCGTCGCGGTGTTTACTCCACAGCTTTTGTCGAACAATTGCTCGGCACAGGCCGACGCGAGCGGATGGAAGAAAAGGCGTAGAACTGTTAGGTTGGCGAATGGTCAAGGCGAGGGAAAACGGCAGAACGCGTGTGGACCAAAATACCTCTCAACGCTCCTCAGCGAACGTTCCGCATTTGGTCGAACACCTTTTCCGTCACGAATCTACAAAGATGGTGGCGATTCTCACCGGCATTTTCGGAATCGAACACTTCGGCCTTGCTGAAGACGTGGTGCAAGAAACCTTAGCTCGCGCATTGCAAACATGGCCTTTCTACGGCGTGCCGGAAAATCCATCCGCATGGATCATGCGCGCCTCCCGCAATCTTGCGCTCGATTTCGTTCGACGACAAAAAACATTTCGCGACAAAGAAGCTGACATCATTCACTCGATTGAACGGCAGCTTCCGGATTCGGACCAGACAACCATGTCTAACCAGGAAATCGCCGATGATCGATTGCGCCTGATGTTTGTTTGTTGCCACCCCGACATTCCACAGGACGCGCAGGTAGCGCTCGCTTTGAAAACTCTCTGCGGATTCGGTGTCGGCGAAATCTCACGGGCATTCCTGACCACCGATGCCGCCACCGCGAAACGTCTCACCCGCGCAAAACAGAAGATTCGCGAATCGAAGATCCCGTTCGAAATCCCCGATGCATCGCAACTGCCTGTGCGACTCGATAGCGTGCTGCAATGTCTCTACCTATTGTTTAACGAAGGCTACAAAGCTTCCGCGGGCGATCAACTCGTCCGCAAAGACATCTGCGATGAAGCAATTCGTTTGGCTGAATCGCTCGCGCAACATCGTTCTGGCAATCATCCGCGCACACACGCGCTGCTCTCGCTCATGCTTTTCAACAACGCCCGCACCCCCGCGCGGATGGATGAACAAGGCAATCTGCTGCTCCTTCGTGATCAGGATCGCTCGAAGTGGGACCAGGGACAGATCGCGCGCGCAATGTTTCATTTCGCTCAATCTGCCGCGGGCGGCGAACTGACCGACTATCACCTTCAAGCCGGCATCGCGTCCTGTCATTCGACTGCAAAGGACTACGCCTCGACCGATTGGCAACAGATACTCGCCCTCTATGATCGTTTGTATCAGCTCGACCAATCGCCGATCACCGCACTGAATCGTGCCGTTGCCGTTGCCGAAGTGCACGGCCCACAAGCAGCGCTCGACGCCCTGAAATCGAATCCAGACTGTTCGGCGTTGGAATCGTTCTACCTTTATCACGCGGTCATAGGTGACATGGAAGCGCGGTTGTCGAACTGGGCGATTGCGAGAGAACACTTGGGAAAAGCTTACGAATTGGCCGAGCTGAAATCGGAGAAAGAGTTCCTGAGCCATCGCTTACAAGCCGTCGAGCAAGAACTAAAAAATACTTAGCTTTTTTGTCCTCACTTGTCCCGAGTGCTCGATCTCGTTCGTCATAGCTATGACAGAGTCAAAACTATTAACGAACACCCACCATGATAGACACACCGCAAATCATCCAGACCAAGCCGCAATTGACCGCCATCGTCCATCTCACGATTCCAAAGGACCAGATTCGCGAGGTGATGCACCCCGG
>JAQGOW010000480.1 GCA_028293405.1 Verrucomicrobiales bacterium | reverse complement strand
TTTGAGTAAGTCGGACTAGTTTCCCTGGAGGAAAAACTCACCGGTTTGTGTTGGGGTGTAGAAGTAGCCGCGGACTTCGTTCAAGCTCGGTAGCAAGATGCCTTTCATAGTTGAAGTTGTGGCGTTGCCCGGGTTGAAGAACGTGCCGTTTGCGTATCCAGCCGATTTATCGAAGGTGAGCTTGAACTTGTAGGCACTACCATCTGCGGAGAAAACGTTGTTCGTCGACATCCGGTAAAGTGCGATGTCGTCGCCAAATAGGTTACCGCTAGACCAGGTGATTGTGCCGTTAGTGCTGACGACTGGGACGCCGAAGCGGAACGGCGCGTTCGTCGACGATTCGATCGAGAACAGGTTTGTTGTTCCAACTGGATAATAGCCCCGGTTGTTAGCGGTTTTGATGAGGCTGACGCCAGCGGGTTGCGCTTGCAACGGTTGCGGGTCGTTCGTTACGACGGTGACCCAGCCGATCATTGAGCCAGCGCCGGCGTAGAGGGGAACGTATAACGGCCATTGGCCATTTTTCGAGATTGCAATCGTCTGCAGAAGGGTCGTGCGGTCGGGCAGTGAGCCTGAGAGCGAGAGCCGATTGGCCGAAGTCAGAGTGACCGCACCGATGGCGTCACCGCCCATGTTTATCACGCCGTCGCCATCACCGATAAATGCGATGTTGTATTTTCCAGCCATTCCAGCTGGAGCGGTCGTCGGAACGCGATCGCCGAGCACGGTTGCATCCCAGTTTCCATCAGTAACGTCTCCCGTCACCTCATCGCTGTCGCCGAGCAGGTCGACTTGAAGGTTGGCGGTGAGATTAGATTTGCCGGTGCGTTTGACCGTGACCTGCGCGGCTCCGTTCGTATCGAACTTGCCGCTTAATGGATATGTGCCGCCGGCAATCATCATTCGCCCGCTGAACGTGCGGGTGTATCCGAGCGAGAACGTAACGAAGCCTGAACTTGTGTGCGCCACGCCGCTGTCCTCGGAGAACAAACCATTGTAGGTGCCGGTGATGTGCCGGAAGTCGTTGGTTGTAATCGCAATCGAGAATAGGTTGGTGTCGCTGACGTTGACGCCAGCATTTGCAGTCGTTCCACTGTCCTTCAGGTAAACACTGAAATTGTTTGTGCCGACGTAGGCCAAGGCTGGACGGAATTTCAGCGTTCCATATTTATCAATGCTCGGCGGAACGGTGAATGCAGCTGGGTTTGTGCCGCCGATTACAAACGTAAGGCCCTGTGATATCTCATTGGCTGGTCCTGCCGAAATTGACGTGCAGAAGTTACTTACGGTAACCGTGGTCGAATCCTCCAACGCCAAAACTTCCGGATTGAGAATGTCAAAGCTCGGTTGGTCATCGATGGCGGTGATGTTCACGCGCAATGTCGCAACAGTTGTGTCCTGGCCATCACTGACCAGCAACTGAATGGTCGCGGTTCCGTTGGCGTCAGGCGCGGGTGTAATGGTGATTGAAAAGTTGGTATCAACCGGGCCGGAAACGACCACATTCGCAGTTGGTACGATCGATTCATTCAATGAAACCGGCGTGACTGAAATGTTTTCCATCGGATCATCAATGTCAGTGACGGTGATGGTGATGTTCGTGCTCGAGTCTTCTAGTAGCGTAACGCTCGGAGCCATCTTCACGACTGGTGCATGGTCAACGCGCAATGCGACAATTCTCAGTATGCGTCCGACCGACAGGTTCGTGCCGCCGCGTGCTGTGCCGCCACTGTCGTGTGCATAGACGGTGACGTCATTGGTTCCGCGCGCTAGTGGCGCGAGCTTGAATGTCAGAGTCCCGTTGGTTGCGATCTTCGGAACGGTGGCAAACAAGGTCGTGTCGATGTTCGTAACGATGTAGTCGATCTTTTGTGCGGACTCCGTGGGCGCACCGGCATTTTTGGAGGTAATGAAATTCTTGAGGGTGAAAGACGTCCCTTGCAGCTGCGCAATATAATTCGTCGACATCGTAAATGTCGGCTGATGATTGACGGTCTGGACGGTAAACGTGATTGTTGCAGTTGCAGACTCCACGTCACCTGCGGCCGCCGTAAACTTCAAATGATCCGTGCCGATGAAATCTGCGTCCGGTGTATACGTCAGGAAAGGCGGAGTGCCGCTGATTGTGCCATTCGTCGGGTTTTGCGTGACGGTGTAGTCGTAAATTTGCGGGAAGAAATTGTTATGCGCACCCAATACCACCGATGCTGATCGGTTTTCACTGACATTGACTGTGGCGCTTTCAGCGACCGGCCCTGAATAGAACAAGACCGACATATTGCTGGAAACGCCGTCAGCAACAACCAAAGCATTCATGTTGAAAGCGCTGCTGAATTTTCCGCCAAACATCGACACCGGTCCCGGCCCAACCGCAACCGTGCCGCCGATGTCATACGAACCTGTTCCGTTGTTAAAAAAAAGGTCAACAGTGCCACTGCCGCTGTTAAGAACGGCCATATCGGAAATACCGTTGCCGTCCAGGTCGCGCAGGAAGAAATCGCTTGGGTGCGTACCGACGTCGTAGTTGTCTGTCATGGCATATGTTCCGTTGCTCTGTTGCAACAGAATGCTCAACGTATTTGAAGCGTAATTGACCACCGCCAGATCCAGACGGCCATCACGATTTACGTCAGGAGTCACGACGCGAATCGGTTGCGGGTTGCCGCCGGGGAATAACGTGATTGTTTGGGCCGAGCCAAATGTTCCGCCGCTCTGGCCTGGGAGAATCGAAATTGTGCCCGATGTATAGTTTGCCGTGATGATATCCTGACGATTGTCGCCGTTCATATCGGCCACATGTATCCACATCGGTTTGGCGCCGACGCTGTATGTAACGGGTGAACTGAATCCTGCCGCAGAAGTGCCGAACAACACGTTGACGGTGTTATCGACCGAGTTTGCGACGATCAAATCCTGTCGGCTGTCGCCGTTCAAATCGGTCAGGAAGATCGCAGAAATACCAGAGTTCGGTGAAGCGCTGGTAATGTATCCAATACCGCCGGCGAAGTTCGTGCCATGCGAACCCGTGCTCAACATCACGCTCACCATGTTCGTGTCCGCATAAGCGATCACCAGGTCGTCGTAGCCGTCACCATTCAAGTCAGCGGAGCGAACGGACACAGGATGGCCTGCGACAGGGTAGGTTGCTTTTTGTGCGAAAGTTCCGTCGTCGAATGACAAATGAATCGTGATGGTGTTGTCATTGTAATTACCGAT
>JAQGOW010000476.1 GCA_028293405.1 Verrucomicrobiales bacterium | reverse complement strand
GCCGGCAAATTGCGCCTGCCTCAGATCTAACTCCACCGAAAACAGCGAAGAACCCCTTCAGCAGAGGCTTCAAAAAAATGATTGGCTCCCGCTATCGTTTTGACCGTCCAATTTGTTCGTCCCGACTGATGCATCAAAGCAGTCGCAAGTGCGGTAGAACGCTGCGGTTCAACTTTAAAATCGTGTTCCGCAAAGAGAATGAGCATCGGACGGTCAATGCCTTTGAGCGTCTGGCCGATGTCGTAACCAATCATGCTGCGATATAGCGGCGTGGTCAGGTCCCGAAGGTGATCTTCAAGTTGTTTCCGCACGAACTCGTCGGCGTTCGTGGCGGCCAGCTCCTGGTATTGTTTGGGCAAGCATGCGTACTCGCTCCGAAGAAAATCTTCTACCGCCGGACAGAGTTGTTTTGCATCGGCACCTTTCCGCGCGGCGGCGAATGTTTCTTTCATTTTGTTCCGGACTTTGAGCTGCTCGGCCTCACGAGCTTTGCCGCCGCGGAGCAGCTGCTCCAGGACTTCGTCATAGGTGCGATCAATCGAATCCATCGGCGTGGCCAGCGTTACAAAGACGACAACGTCTTTTGATTTGGAAGTGGCGATTGCGCCGATAAACCCGCCGACGCTTTGGCCAATGATGCCGATTCGAGCGGAATCAATTTCCGGGCGGGTCTTAAGATATTGCACGGCACTGATGGCGCGATCGGCCAATTCATCGAGAGACCCTGGCGGTTCACCACCAAGGGCGAAGTTACCGATGGGCATCTGCAGCACGGCAAAACCGTTAAGCGCCAGGTATCGCGTGAGCGTTGTTGCGCTGTCTTCAGTCGAAAGGTCGCGCCATGTTTCCTCGCCATGACTTTGTGCGCCGGGGACAAAGCCGGGAATCAACACAATGGCCGGACCGCGATCTTTCAATCCGGGCAGCGTCAGCATGGCGGCGAAAGAGTGATGGCCATCAGCGGGGATTTCAATTTTCACGCGTGTGGTTTTCCTGGGCTTTGCCTCATCGCTCCGGGCGGCTAGAGCAAGGGCAGAGACAAGCAATGTCAGTAGCGCGGCGCGGCATTTCATACTTACTTATGTCCGTTGAACGGTGTTTCGTATCAAAGAATCGCAGTGCAAAACCATCCCCATGGCTCCTAAAGTTTCTCCCAAACCGCCAGCAGCGCCTTTTTTAACCCCTTCTCCTTCACCTTGTTGATCAATGGCAACAACTCATCGTTCGGTGATTTCTTCCCATTCGTCAGCAGTTTTGGCATCGCTGTTTCTAACTCTTTCCGGAAATTCACAGATTAATGTCCGCTGCCGGCCAAACCCAACAGACAAATTAACGGGATTGACGCTGCGCATCACCAGGTTCACACCTTTCTTGGTGAGCGGGTGGTCGGACTCGAAGACGTCGCCAAATATCCAGCGCTGCTCGCCGAACTCCTCGCGCGCGGGCACTCGGAAGAGGACATCAAGAAAATCGCTGGCCTCAACATCCTGCGCGTCTTGCGTGACGCGGAGAAGGTTGCGAAATCGCTGCAGAAGTATGGTAGGGACGATCGCGCTGCGTCGTCCTCTTTCCAAATTCAATACGCAAACCGAATGCAGAGTGCAAAATGGCCAGGCCACCCAGCGGGGGGTATTGGCGATTACCGACGCCGATCAGTCTGAAAACCTTGCGCAGCAGCAATGGAGGGTTTCGGCCCCCTCAAAATTTTCACTACTCGCGAAATAGTCAATTGATTACCTCGCCCAACGGTCTCGATTCGATTAGTAAGAATTAGAGTCGGACGAAAGCGCGGATGCAGCTCATTGTCGCGCTAGCAAAACGAGAACGTGAGAAGTAACTCGGCAAGTGAGTACCCGCGCACAAAACGAAAAGAAATTCGCCCAATGGCAAGACCTCGGCGGAGGCAATCGAATGTATATTCGTAAAATCCCAGGCCGGGCCGGAGGCTTCGCCCGCTATTGCAAAGAAGTGGATGCCCAGGAAAATACCATTCGTTTCTGGCAGGAAATTTACGACCACACTGGCAAGCTCATCGCTCGTCACGAAAAATTTCCGGTGGATAGCGGGCATCAAAACCTGTAGCTTATTGGCATGACAATCACTCGACAGGATGTCGCAGAAAAGATCGCCGACCATCTCCACGGCCAGCTATCGCAGGCGCAACTCGTCGATTGGGCTGAACGCGCAATGATGGACGCAGAGTTTCCTGACAGAGACGCCGACCTCTTGGCTGACATCGTGGGTCGGCTCGGTTTAGCCGACGTTGCCGAGTTTGGTTTGCGCTGGGAAGATTGCGATCAGTTCCTGCGTAAACTCGGCTACAAAGCCCATGTGGATGTCATAGCCGCGTAAGGAACGATCGCCACAGGCTCTCCGCGAGCAGGCACGGGGCGGAGCGAAATGCGCGCACAGGGTTCGGGAGGTCATGAGGAAGTTGTTAACTCCTTCGTCGCGCTGTTGTGAAACTTCGTTTTGGTTTTTTTACCCAGGGTAGAGCCCCGCAACCCGCAAATGAACAAGTTATTTTGAGGACGCATCGCGTGGCCCTGGGCTGAGTGATTGAATCCTTTCGGGGTTTCGGATGCGGTGCGCGAGCCGAACGTCGGCCTCGCAGGCACGCACTCCGGGAGCTGGTATTGGCAGGGATACCCGACACACTTCAATATTTGACAAGTCGTTGCTTCACTTTATAATAATCCCGCTGGTTCAATCCAGCCTTGGGAAGGTTGGCGTGTCGAAAGACACGCAAATCCAAGACGTTCTTTAACATTTAGCAATTTGACGCTTTTTGACGGCTAACCGAAAAAAAATAAAATTCTGAGTTCCGGGAGCAAACGGTAACATTACGGAACAAAACAGGCATGGGTCGGTGGAGCGACTGCTGTCAACGGCTTCGTCAGCCTGACGGGCGCCTGGCGTCAGACGGTTCGCGCTAGCGAACGTTAAAACAATTTGTTCTAATCTCACGGGTTCCCGTCAACCTGACGGCTACCTGCCGTCAGCCTGACGGGTAACTTGC
>JAQGOW010000469.1 GCA_028293405.1 Verrucomicrobiales bacterium | reverse complement strand
CCGATTCCCTCTGGGGGCGCATGGTTGGAGTGGGACGCGCTTTCCGGCGGTTATGGATCGGCTGCGTTCGGACTGTGTTGTGGCGCTGGCGATCTTGCATCACCTCGTCTATTTCAACATGGCGGATTTCGATTTGATCGTAAATGCCCTGTGCCAATTCACGCGCAAGGACTTGATCGTCGAATTCATTTCCAAGGAGGACGAATTCGTTTCCAAATGGTGGAACGCTTCTTACTCTTGGTATAACCGCGACAATTTCATGGCGCATCTCGGACGAAAGTTTGAGAAGTTGGAAATCGTGCCGTCGAACGTGAAGCATCGTTCGATTATTGTGTGCCGCGGGTTACGATCCTGATCGGTGTTCTATTTGGAACGTGGTGGCGACCTATATGTTTTCAGGTTCGAATTGCCACTGATTACGATAGAGTATCGTACCCTTATCGGAAGCCATTCGGCCGTTGCCGAAAAAGTTGCCTTCCTGCACGTCAAACACCATCGCCTGTTTGATGTGATCAACCAATTCACCACGAACCCGTGCGCCGATGTTGATCGAGAACCGTCCGGGGTTGAGTGAAAATTCCTCACCAAATTCCAGCCGAACCTTGCCTCGGCGAGTGAAGTTCGGTGGCAACGTGGAGTCGACTTGGCTGTCGAGGTAGAGCACGCGCACGTTGAACGCATCGAACACGCCAACGACAAATTGAATGGGAAGATCGGCTTTCTCGGCTTCGTAGCTGATCGTAAAAACCATTTTCGCGCCGCAAACAACTACATTGGGGCCGCGGGTGGACGAGACTTCGAAATTGGTAACCCGCACCAAGCCGCTTCCTGCGCGTGTCTTGGCGGTAAACTGATGCGCGCCCTTGCCGGTGTTAGTGACGTACGCTGAAACAATTTCCTCGATCGGACCCGCTTTGGTCAGTCGCCCGCCTTCGAGGAGAATGCCTTTACGACAAAGCGCGCTGACTGCGGCCATGTTATGACTTACGAACAGAACGGTACGACCTTCGCGCGCGACCTCGCCCATTTTGCCGAGGCACTTGCTTTGGAACTGCGCGTCGCCGACCGCTAACACTTCATCTACGACGAGAATTTCCGGCTCGAGATGCGCCGCCACAGCGAACGCCAAACGCACGTACATGCCGCTGCTATAGCGTTTGATCGGAGTGTCGAGGAACTTCTCGACTTCGGAGAATGCAACGATTGCATCGAACTTATTGCGAACCTCCGATTGCTTCATCCCGAGGATCGCGCCATTTAAGAATATATTTTCGCGGCCGGTGAGTTCTGGATGAAAGCCGGTGCCAACTTCCACTAAGCTGGCGAGACGGCCGCGAACCGGGAGTTCACCGGAGGTTGGTTCAGTGATGCGACTGAGAATTTTGAGCAACGTTGATTTGCCCGCGCCGTTACGCCCAACAACCCCGACCACATCGCCTTGATCGACATCAAACGAAACATCTTCGAGCGCCCAAAGCATTTCGTCGCTCGTCTTTTCGTCACCGCCGCCCGACGCAACGGAACGCAACGAGTACGTGATGCGATCGCGCAACGTGTCGTGGTGAGTGGCACCGAGTCGATAGCGCTTGCTGATGTTGCGAGCAGAGATGATTGATTGCGCCATGCTCAGATGATGTCAGCAAACGTTTTTTCCGTGCTGCGGAAGTAATACGCACCCGAAACCAGCAACACGCAAGTAAGTCCCAATCCAATCCAAACGCCGGGCCAGAATGGTTCGTGATTGTGCCCGAACGCGCTCCAGCGAAAGCCTTCCAAAATTCCAACGAGCGGATTCAGGGCGGAATACAGGAACTGCCATTTCGGGCCTGGCCCTAAAATCATAACCGGGCAAACAAACATGCCGATGCGAATGATGAAAGGAACAATGTATTTAACGTCGCGATATTTCACGTTCAGCGCACTGAACCAAAAACCCATCGCGCACGTTGTCGTTACGACCATCAAAAAGAAAACCGGGATCAGTAGCAGGTTCGTCGTGAACGGCATATGATAATAGATCATCATTACGAACAGCAAAACCAGGCTGATGACAAAATCCACACAACCGCTGAGCACCGCACTGATGGGAATTAGAATTCGCGGAAAATAAATCTTGGTGATCATCGACTGTGCGCCCAGCAACGACCCGCTGCTGTCACCGAGTGCATTTGCAAAAAATTGCCACGGCAAAAGTCCAGCGAGAACGAACAGGGGATAGGGCACGCCTTGCGTGTCGACGTCAATTTTAGTCATTCGTTGAAATACTAAAGTAAGCACCGTTACCGTCAGGACAGGTTGCAGGACCGCCCACGCGATGCCCAAGTAAGTCTGTTTGTAACGAATGGAAATATTCCTCCAGGTCAGCATCCCGAGTAACTCGCGGTAATGCCAGAGTTCGCGCAGGTCGATCGCCGCCAATCCATGCCGCGCGCGGATGACGCGTTCTTCGCCAGCCCATTCAGGAATGGCGGCGTTGGTTGGGGTCGCACTCATTATAGCAGAGTATTCTTTGAATTTGGCGCGTGAAGTAAAGGCTATTTGGGTTTTGGTTCGTAGTTCCCTTTCGCCCGTTCGCGCTTTAGATTGCAATGGTGAAGCGCGATATCCGTTCGATGACTTTGGAAGAGTTGCAGGCCCAGTTCAAAAGCTGGGAGCAACCCGCGTATCGCGTCTCGCAATTGCTCGATTGGATTTATGTGCGTCGTGTCACCGCCTGGGATGCGATGACTAATTTGCCCAAAGCACTACGTCAACTACTCGCAGAAACCTACGCGTTCTATTCATTGGAACTGGTGCGTAAGCAAGGTTCGCGCGACACCACCCAAAAGTTTCTTTGGCGCCTCAACGATCAATCCCTGATCGAAAGTGTGCTCATTCCCGCAAACCCGGCGTTATACGGCGAAGCCAGTGATCGCCATACTTTATGTGTATCGACGCAAGTTGGTTGTGCCTACGGCTGTAAATTTTGCGCGAGCGGCCTGGAAGGTTGGAAACGCAATTTGCGTGTAGACGAAGTCGTCGATCAAGTGCTTGCAACCGAACGTTGGGCCACCGCGTCTGGCGAAAAATCGACGGCGGCTGATGGTCGAACCGTAAACAACCTGGTCATCATGGGAATGGGCGAGCCTTTGGCCAACTATGACAATTTGATCAATTCGCTGCGTATTTTGAATGCGCCCTGGGGCGGAAAAATTGGCGCGCGCAAAATCACCATTTCCACCAGTGGCCTCGCGCCGCAAATACGCAAACTCGCCGACGACCCCCTCCAATTTCGCCTCGCTATATCGCTCCACGGCGCGACTGACGAAGTGCGCAACAAGATCATGCCGGTGAATAAAAAGTATCCGCTGAGAGAACTCACCGCCGCGTGTGAGTATTATCAGGACAAGAAAGGGCGGATGATTACGTTGGAATACATTTTGATTGCCGGTGTGAATGACGCGTTAGATCAGATTAAGCCACTGGCGCAGCTCGCTCACAAGCTTCACGCCAAAGTGAATCTCATTCCTTACAACAAAGTCGAAGACCTTCCCTGGGAACGGCCCGACGAACCCTCACAAGAGGCGTTTCTCAGCGCGTTGGAGAATGAAGATGTCATTGCAACTCTGCGCCGCGAAAAAGGCCACGACATCGATGCCGCTTGCGGGCAGTTGCGTTTGAAGACTGAACGCGAACTTGCTTCGGCATAATTGTTTAGGGCACCGCAATTTTGCGACTGTGCAAAATATGCGAAGCAAATAGCAACTTACGCCGAGTCGCTAAATCTCCCTGCCAATACGTTCAATGCCGAGCCTTATGCTCGATTGGACTATATATCTCTCTTTCGTTGCAGCCGCGCTGCTGATGATCATACCAGCGCGATATGTCCGCACTGTCGCACTGAGCGCCGTTATAGGTGGTATGGTTTTGGCGGTGATTGCTTTTTGCGGTGCCCTCGGCTCTGTGAATCCCGGCGCACTGAATACGATCCGTGATGTTGTCTGGGTTCCACAACTCAACATCCACTATCATCTCGCTGCCGACGGCGTCAGTCTCTCTTTGGTTTTGTTGACGGCGATTGCTTCTGTCGCGGGCGTTCTTTTTTCGTGGAATATCAATCAGCGATCGAACGAATTCTTTGCACTGTATTTTGTTCTGATCGGCGGAGTTTATGGTGTGTTCCTGAGCTTCGACCTCTTTTTGCTCTTGGTCTTCTACGAAATCGCGATCATTCCAAAGTATTTCTTAATCGCAATCTGGGGCTCAACCCGCCGCGAATACGGCGCAATGAAACTCGCGCTTTATTCGTTTATCGGCAGCGCGATGGTGATCGTCGGCTTAATCGCCGCCTTTGTTGTCAGCGGTGGAACGAGCTGGAATTTGCTCGAGCTCGCCAAATTTCCGTTCCCGGCCGAGTTCCAAATCTGGGTATTTCTCCTCGTGTTTTTGGGTTTCGCGATTCTTGCCGGCATCTGGCCGTTGCACACTTGGGCGCCCACTGGCCACGTTGCGGCACCGACGGCTGCTTCGATGTTGCTGGCTGGCGTTGTCATGAAGCTCGGTGCATACGGTGCGTTGCGCGTTGCGATGACGCTGTTCCCGCTTGGCTTGGATTATTGGCGTTACTGGCTGGCTGCACTGGCCGTCATTGGAATTGTTTATGGAGCAATGGTCGCGCTCGTGCAGAACGATTTCAAATTCGTCATCGGCTATTCCAGCGTCAGTCACATGGGATTCGTTTTGCTTGGCATGATGACCCTGTCGCAAATCGGATTGAGTGGCGCGGTCCTGCAAATGTTTTCGCACGGCATCATCGCCGGATTGCTGTTTGCGGTCGTGGGCCGAATGATTTACGCACGCACGCACACGCGCGACCTGGGTAAACTGGAAGGACTCTCCCTCACCAAAGCGCTCCCTTTCGCCGCC
>JAQGOW010000448.1 GCA_028293405.1 Verrucomicrobiales bacterium | reverse complement strand
GGCGCTCTCCATGCTCGGACTCATCACAGTAAGAGCTGATGATGCTCAGGCGAACTACGACAAGCAGTGCGCCAAGTGTCACGGTGCCGATGGCAAAGGCGACACCAAAATGGGCAAGAAACTTGGCGCGAAAGATTATACCGACGCCAAGGTTCAGGGTGAGTTGAAAGACGATGCAGCGTTCAAATCCATCAAAGAGGGGTTGAAGGACAAAGATGGCAAGACGTTGATGAAACCGGCCGAAGGCTTAAGCGATGACCAGATCAAAGGTCTCGCCGCGCATATGCGCAGTTTCAAGAAATAATCGTCAAAATCGCAGTATCTCCCTCTCCTCTTCGGAGGGGAGGGCGGAAGGGAGAACAGGGGTAGGGATAGAAAATTCGGATTTGGAATTGCAATTTATGTCTGACAACTTGACAGAAACATCAACCACCCGCCCATCGTTCTTTCGCAATTGGATCAGCTTGAGTGGGCTGACGATTATGGTCGCCAGCATTTTTGCGTTCGTGCTGTTGTTCGTGCTGGATACCTTTTCGCACTCCTCCAATCCGTACGTCGGCATTCTAACGTATCTAATCGCGCCCGGTTTTTTGATGATTGGGTTTTTTACGTTTGTCATCGGAGCAATCTTGTGGCGCCGCAAAGCAACCCAGACAACCGGTTCCACTCCCATTCGCATCGATTTATCAAAGCCGCGCGATCGTCGTTTGCTCATCGGCTTTATCGCTGGCAGTTTAGTGTTCTTACTATTCACCGCCGTTGGTAGTTATCACAGCTACCATTACACCGAATCCGTGCAGTTTTGCGGCGAAGCCTGTCACGGTGTGATGAAGCCAGAAATGGTGACATATCAACATTCACCGCATGCGCGCGTCGCCTGCGCGGAATGTCACATCGGCAAAGGGGCAGGGTGGTATGTGCGTTCGAAGCTTTCAGGCACTTATCAGGTTTATGCGGTTCTGGCCAAAAAGTTCCCTACGCCAATTCCCACGCCGGTCAAAAATCTGCGTCCTGCGCAGGAGACATGCGAGGAATGTCATTGGCCCAAAAAATTCGTCGGCAACGTCGAACGCACGTTTAATTACTTTCTCACCGACAAAGAAAACTCACCGTATTCGATTCGCATGCTGTTGAAGGTTGGCGGCGGTGATTCAACCCACGGCCCGGTCGGTGGCATTCATTGGCACATGAACGTCGGTAACAAGATCGAATACATCGCCGTCGATGATGCGCGGCAATCGATCCCATGGGTGCGAATGACCGATCCACAAGGTGTCGTGCGCGAATTTCGCGATTCCAAAACTACCAATGACCTCAGTCGTTTCGCCGTTCGCAGGATGGATTGCATGGATTGCCACAATCGTCCGGCGCATCGCTATCAAAGCCCGGAAAACGCCGTCAACCTCGCCATTTCCCTCGGCAAACTGGATCGCACTCTGCCCTATATCAAAACGAACGCTATAAGTGTGCTGGTGCAAAAGTATAACGATGACGCCGCCGCCACCCAGGGCATCGCAACGACCTTATTAAACAAATACGGCGACGAACCGCGTGTGCGCACGGCGATCGAAACGGTGCAGAAGATTTATAGCGACAATTTCTTTCCCGACATGAAAGCAAATTGGCGCGCTTACCCCGACAACATCGGTCACAAGGATTGGCTGGGATGTTTCCGTTGTCACGATGGCAAGCACGTCACCAGCGATCGCACGCTCAGCATTAAGGCCAACGACTGCGACGCCTGTCACACCATTATCGCCCAGGGCAAAGGCAAAGAATTGGAACAACTCAGTTTGGGGCAGAAATTCAAGCATCCGGAAGAGGATTACGATCCGGCCTATATGTGTAGTGACTGCCACAATGGTGGACTGTAGTGTTGTGATAGTGGATGAAGGCACGAAGGTTTTTACCTCCGTGCCTTTTTGCTTTAGGGCGAAAATTGTTCAGGCTATCGCAAGAAAAGGTGCTACTTGCTCTAAGTCAACGACTTGCATTGCAAAAAATGGCGAGCGTTCCACAACCAACGGAGAGTATAAGACGAGCTAAAAAATGATAGTGAATGCATGAGTAAAGCTGCTGTTCTCGCCAGAGCAGGTCACACATTCATTTGCGCCCTCGCCGTTGGCCTGACCTGTCTGCTCTCCAGTGAACCCTCTTTTGGCGCACCCGCATCATTTTCTAATCAGGACTGTCTGGATTGTCACACCGACCCAACCACTTCCCGCATGGTCAGTGGCAAATCTGTGCCGATGGCTGTGTTCCCGACCAACGACTTCAAAACATCGATGCACGGGAAACTAAACTGCGTCGATTGCCATCGCGGTTTCACAGACCTCGTGCATGAAGCGCATCCGCCGGCTCCCCGTTGCGATGAATGTCACGAAGCCAAATCCGACCATGACAAAGCGGTGAAGAACTATGCCGAGAGTATCCACGGTGTCAGCAAATCGATGGGCGCCTCGGCCGCAGCCAATTGCTCTGATTGTCACACCGCGCACAACATCATGTCGGTAAAAGATCCTGCTTCGCCCGTCTACAAACTCAATCTGCCGCGCACCTGCGCCAAGTGTCACAGCAACCCAGGCATCAATACCGAATATCGCATGAAGTATCCGGAGGTTGGGGCGCAGTACACGGAAAGCATGCACGGCAAGGCGTTGTTGAAAATGGGTTTGATTGTCGCGCCGTCCTGCAACGATTGCCATGGCGTGCATGATATCAAACGCAGCGTCGACCGGACCTCGTCGGTCAATCACGCGAATGTAGCAACTACGTGCGGCAAGTGCCACTTGGGAATCGAGAAGCAGTACGAGTCAAGTGTACACGGGCAACTGTTGGCGAAGGGCGACAAGCGCGGTCCCGTCTGCACCGATTGTCATACCGCACACACCATCGGTTCGCCCGAATTAAGTAGCTTCAAGGAAATCAGCGACGAACGTTGCGGTAGATGTCACCAGGATCGGCTCGAACATTATCGCGACACCTATCACGGCAAGGCTATGGCGCTTGGCAAACCGAACGCCGCGCCGGACGTCGCCGCTTGCTACGATTGCCATGGCGCCCACGACGTTTTGCCCCAGTCCAATCCCGCTTCGCGATTGTCAAAGGCGAACATCGTCGGCACTTGCAGGAAATGCCATTCCGATGCGACGGAGAGCTTCGCGCAATATGTGCCGCACGCCAATCCGATGGATCCCAAAAACTATCCTGCACTTACGGTCGTGTTCTTTGGAATGACGTCCTTGCTCGTTGGTGTGTTCGGGTTCTTTGGTTTGCACACCGCACTTTGGATTTTCCGTTCAGGCTATCTTTACGTCAACGATTCCAAGGCCTTCCGCGAAGCAAAAATCGACACGCAACGTGGTGGCGAATGGTTCACGCGATTTGCGCCTTACGAGCGGTTCCTGCATTTCCTCGTCGTCACAAGCTTCTTGCTCCTGGTCGTCACAGGAATGCCGTTAAAATTCTATTACACCAGTTGGGCCAAGGTCATCTTTAACCTCCTCGGCGGGACACAAGTCGCGCGCGTGTTGCATCACTTTGGAGCGATGATCACCTTTCTCTACTTCGGACTGCATTTGAGCAAGCTGGTCGTGAGCAGTTGGCGCAAACGCGGGACGTTGCGCGATCCGGCGACCGGCAAATGGTCGTTCGCAAAAATCAAAGACGCGCTGTTTGGCCCGGATTCGATGATTCCCACCTAGCAAGACGTCAAAGATTTCATCGCGCATCAGAAGTGGTTCTTCGGCAAAGGGCCAAAACCCGATTTTGATCGCTGGACCTATTGGGAAAAATTCGATTACTTCTCGGTGTTCTGGGGCGTTGCCATTATCGGCGTGTCGGGTTTGATTATGTGGTTTCCACAAACCTTCTCCAAGTTTCTGCCCGGTTGGATCATCAACATTGCGTTAATCGTTCACTCGGATGAGGCATTGCTGGCAGCTGGTTTCATCTTCACCGTGCACTTTTTCAATACACACTTCCGTATCGAAAAATTCCCCATGGATACGGTGATTTTCTCCGGACGCATTTCGAAAGCGGAAATGTTCCACGAACGCAAACGTTGGTACAACCGGCTGCTCGCTT
>JAQGOW010000438.1 GCA_028293405.1 Verrucomicrobiales bacterium | reverse complement strand
ACGGTTTGCAGGTGAATGTGCCGATTGGGATTCTACTGTGGTTGATGATTTATCCGATGATGCTGAAGGTGGACTTCGGCGCGATTGGCGGCGTCGCGCGAAAGCCAAAGGGATTAATGGTGACGCTGTTCGTGAACTGGCTTGTGAAGCCGTTCAGCATGGCTTTTTTGGCGTGGCTGTTTGTGCAGCATTTGTTCGCGCCATGGATTGAACCTGAAGCCGCGAAGAGTTATACGGCGGGATTGATTATCCTGTCGGCGGCTCCGTGCACGGCGATGGTGTTTGTTTGGTCGTACCTGACGGACGGAGATCCGGCATACACATTGGTGCAGGTGGCGGTGAACGATTTGATTATGCTCGTGGCGTTTGCACCGATTGTGATGTTTTTGTGCGGGGTGGCGCACGTGATCGTGCCGGCAAAGGTGCTGATCACATCGGTGGTGGTGTTTATCGTTATTCCTCTGAGTGCGGGATGGCTGACGCGATCCATTTTGCTGAAAACGCACGGCAAGGAGTGGTTTGAGAAAACGTTTTTACCGAAGTTTCAACTGGTGATGATTAGCGCGTTGTTGCTGACGTTGGTCCTGATCTTCGCGTTCCAAGCGGAAAACCTGACGCATCGTTGGTTTGCGGTCCTGTTGTTGGCGGTTCCAATCGTCATCCAGGTGTATTTCAATTCGGGGTTGGTTTATTTGCTGATGAAGGCGTTGAAAGTGGAGCACAGTGTCGCGGCCCCAGGGGCGCTGATTGGCGCGAGCAATTTTTTTGAGCTGGCGGTGGCGGTGGCAATTACATTGTTTGGCGCGCATTCCGGCGCGGCATTGGCGACGGTCGTTGGAGTATTGGTCGAGGTTCCCGTGATGCTGTCGGTGTGTAGTGTTTGCAATCGGACGCGGCCTTGGTTTAAGCACTGAACGGGCAGATAAGGATTAGCATCGGGAGGGACGGTTGCACTTCGGTTAGATATTAGCTCCTTCGTCGCCGGGGGATAACAGGAGCAGCACTCGTCTTTGGAGTTGCCGCCCGAATCCCGCATTCATCAAAACAGCGAAGCGGGCTTTCTCACTACAGGGTCTGTCCTGAAGGAAGTATCACACAAGCACTAAAGCCGTCCACGCTGCACGGTTGCTGGTGCAAGCAACTCGCCGTCGGACATCCGCTCACATGACGGTAAGCGGTCGTTTCGCAGGTTCTCGTATGAGCGCAACCCATTAAAGCTGCCGCCCCTAGAACTAATAATAGTGTTCTCATACGGCGCAACGTAGGCGCTTAGTTGACTGTTTAAAACCGGAGAGAGGGATGGCGAACAAAACTGTTGGTCGTTTACTGGAAAAGCTGGCGAAGGCGGAGTGATGAGTGACTGAAAAGGCGGAGAGGATGACGCGGTGCGTTCGGTTTTTCTTGCGGATAGGGCGAATTCTTCGCACCCTTGGCGTTCACACAAAAGCCCTCGGTGAAGACCAAATCTCGTCCGCAAAAACAATCGAATTCGTGGCTGCCAATGGTCGCGATTTTAATCTCGGTCGTGGTTGCGTTTTGGCCGGCGTTCTCGGCTGGCTTCGTCTGGGATGATGATAGCGTTTTGACGGGGAATCCGCTCATGCGTGGGCCGTTGCACTTGCTTTGGTTTTCGACGCAGCCGGTCGATTATTTTCCGGTGACGTATTCGAGTTTGTGGTTGGAATGGCGGCTCTGGGGCATGAATCCGCTGGGTTATCATGTCACTAATATACTGTTGCATGCGGCGAGCGCGGTGTTGTTGTGGCGGCTGTTTTTGCGACTGAGATTTCCGGCGGCGTGGTTGCCCGCTCTTTTGTTCGCGGTGCATCCGGTGAATGTGGAATCGGTCGCCTGGATCGCGGAACGTAAAAATGTTCTCGCGATGTTCTTCTACGTTTTGACGGCGTGGGCGTTCGTTATCTTCGCGCAAACTCGCAATAAACGATTTTACCTGCTCTCAATTGCGACGTTCGCGCTCTCGCTCCTCGCCAAACCGGCGGCGGTGGCGTGGCCGATTATTGCGTTTGCACTGCTCTGGTTCGTGAAGCGGAACGAGACGGGTAAAGCGTCCGAGACGAATTCACAAAAGCTGTCGTTCGCCGATGCTCTCAAGACCACGGCTCCGTTCTTCGCGACTGCGGCGGTGCTGAGCGTCGTTGCGGTTTGGTTTCAAACTTATCGCGCGATTGGCCCCGACCTCATTCATCACAATACGGTCGCGCATCGAATCGCGATGGCGGGCGGGGCGGTGTGGTTCTATTTGTGGAAAGCGCTGGTGCCGTTTCCAGTGATGTTCGTTTATCCGCAATGGAAAATCGATACGCACTCGCTCGTCGCATTTGTGCCGGTGCTGGCGTTGGTCGCGATTGCGGCGGTGCTGTGGACGTTCCGCAAAAGCTGGGGAAAACCTTTGCTCTTCGCGCTCGGGTATTTTGTGTTGCTGCTGTTGCCGGTGCTTGGATTGGTCGACATTTATTTTCAACGTTTCTCGTATGTCGCGGATCATTGGCAATATTTCGCGCTGCCGGCGGTTCTCGTTGTTGTTGCGTTCGCGCTGGTGAAGTTGAAGGTTGAAAAGATCATTGGGCCTGTGCTCGTGATTGCGTTGGCTGCGGTTAGTTATGGTCACACGCGGACGTTTCACGATTCGGAAATTCTCTGGACCAGGACGCTTGAAAAAAATCCTGATTGCTGGCTGGCGTTGAACAATCTTGCGGTTTTGCGCTACCAGGCTGGCAAAGTTCAGGACGCGGTTAATCTCAACAACAAATCGCTCGCGGTGCACCCTGATCAACCCGAAGCGCACACGGCGCTCGGCATTATTTGCCTCGATGCCGGTAAACTCGATGACGCCGAAAGTCAGCTTCGCGCGGCGTTGCAAATTAATCCTTCGTATGAAACGGCGCATTTTAATCTCGCCGGTGTTTATCGCGCGCGCGGTTTGTTGGCGGAAGCGATCGCTGAATATCGAGAGGCCATTCGCCTGACGCCCGGCTATGCGGCCGCGCACAACAATCTCGGATGCCTCCTCGCGGTCGCCGGCAAACCCGATGAGGCCATCCGTGAACTGCGACTTTGCCTGACGCTCGATCCCAATTACGCGGACGCGCTGTCGAACCTCGGCAGCATGTTGAACGATCAACATCATCCCGACGAGGCGTTGCCTTTGTTGCGAAAAGCAACGGCGCTCAACTCGCGCGGTGCCGATGGTCATTTGAACCTTGGTAATTCGTTGTTGGCGCTCAATAAAGTTGCCGATGCGCAATCGGAATACATGGCCGCGCTTCAACTGAATTCTTCGCTCACGCTCGCGCGTTTTGGCGTCGCTAATTGCTTGCTGCGCTCCGGCCAACTCGATGATGCCGCGAAACTTTATAAACAGGTGATCGATGCAGAACCGCGCAACGCTGAATCGCATTTTCAATTGGCCACGATTCTCCT
>JAQGOW010000400.1 GCA_028293405.1 Verrucomicrobiales bacterium | reverse complement strand
CGCCGACGTTGCGCGGCAAGGTTTGTAGTTTCTTTTCACAAGGTGACGGGCTGGCGGTTGCGGCTGCGCTCGAGGACGAATCGTATCCGATCGATGAACTCGTTTATGACCTCGCCGATCTCGATGCGAGCTTTCGGTTTTGCGGCGAGGACAATCGTTGGGGCGGTCGGTTGGCGACGGCGTGCCACAAACTTTACGGGAACCAGACCATTCCCGGGTATTTGGAAAATGGTGTGCCGCCGAAGTATGGTTTCGGCGCGGAACAGGTTGTTGCTGGCGTGCACAAGAATCCGCTCAGCAAACACGCGTGGGTAAATGAGTTGCTGGGCGCGGGGGACATTGACCGCATCATCATCGAATGGCGTAGCACCTTGCGACAGATCAGTCACGCGGCGGAGCTGGATTGGCCGCGCTGGACGGCCCTGCAAACGATAGCGTCGGAAATTGTGAACGAGACGGAATCGCCGACGATTACCGAACTGCCGCCGTTGGAGTACTCACAAACCAAGCGTGTGGATCATCGGCTGATTTTGCGCAGGCACTAACAGATCGTTTACTCGGGGGACGAGCTGGCACCGCGGTTGTGCCATTGTTCGCGGCGGTTCTTCGCGTTAGTAAAAAATTCTTCGACGGCGCTGTGGTCCTGGCGTTCCAAGGCGTGTTGGAATTCCTGGAGGTCTTCGATAAATACACCGAGCACGCGCATGAGGTTCTTGCGATTCGCCAAGGAGATATCGCGCCACATCTCGGGCGAACTGGCGGCAATGCGTGTAGTGTCGCGGAATCCGGTCGCGCAGACCATCGATTGTTCCTTCGGATGCACCGGGCTCAAGACGTAGTTGGCGAGTTCGGCCGCGACAACGTGGGGCAAATGGCTGGAACGACTGACGAGGTCGTCGTGTAGTTCCGGGCTGAGACGAACTGTTTGCGCGCCGATTGCTTTCCAAAAATTTTGCACCGTGCAGACGGCGTCTGCGTCGGAACGTTGCGTCGGCGTGACGAGACAGACGGCATTTTCGAACAGTTCGGCACGAGCGGCTTTGACACCGGTTTTCTCAGAACCCGCCATCGGATGGCTGCCGATAAAATGACAGCCGACGCTGGCGAAAATGGGTTCGAGATCGCGAACGACTGGTTCTTTAACGCTGCCGACGTCGGTGACGATGGTGCCGCGCCTGAGGTGCGGTCGAATTTTTGTGGCGAGATCGCGCATTTGGCCGAGCGGCGTGCAAATGATCACTAGGGACGCGTCCTTGACGGCTTCGCCCAAGTCGAGTGTCGCCTTGTCGAAGGCTTGTGCTTGCTCGCATTCGGCAATGGATTCAGCGCGGCGCACGTAGGCGTGGACGGACGACGCAACTTTGCGTTGCCGAATCGCCAGTCCGAGCGAGCCACCCAAAAGGCCCGCGCCAATGATGCTGATTTTCTCCCACTGCATGGAATTAGGATAAGGACGCTGTTAGAAAAGTCGAGAGTCGGGCAAATCGTCGCTTGGCGAGTGGGGGTGGTGCAGTTAGCTTTACGCGTGAGTTCGCCGCAGGATTTTTTGGAACTAGAGGGATTGAGAGTCACCGTTGATCGGGTTATTTATAACCCGAGCTTCGAAGCCCCGGAGGATCGGCCGCACTGCTTTGTTTATTTCATCAGCATTCACAACGACACGGATGTGCCGGTGACGATCAAGTTGCGGAAGTGGGTGGTGACAAATGAGCGCGGCGAAATTTGCGCTTATGAGGGCAGCGGTGTGGTGGGGCAATATCCGGTGATCAATCCTGGTTCGAAATTTAGCTACAATTCATTTCACCTGCTCGACACGCGAACCGCTGTGGCAGAGGGAAGTTACCTTGGGACGGACGATGAAGGGCGGCGGCTGCTGACGAGAATTCCGCGATTTAAGATGGTCGTGCCAGAATAGACGGCGCGGCTATTGCCGAAAGGTTATACGAGCTTTGTTCAAATCGTACGGGGACATCTGAACGTTCACTCTGTCGCCTACGCTGATGCGGATGAAATGTTTCCGCATTTTGCCGGAAATATGGGCAAGCACTTCGTGGCCGTTTGGTAAGGCAACCCGAAACATTGTGCCGGGCAAGACCTGCCTGACGGTGCCGGTTATTTCAATCGGCTCCTCTTTAGCCACCGTTTCCACTCTGCCTGAAGTCTGTTTCATGCGACCGCTTCGACGCGTTTCGAGCGCAGACGTTGCCCACAACCGGCGCCTATTGCAAGACTTTTAGTTGGCGCTGAAAGCTGCTTCCGGAGACGCGACGCGTAGCGAATCGGGCAGGTTTTTGGGATCAAACTTCAGCACCAAGCGATGCATGCCGGACTTGAGCTCGGACTTGATTTGCTTGCGGCACTCGATCGGTTTGCCATCGAGCCATGCGGCGGTTGGCTGCGCTTTGCCGTCGAGTGACAGGTCGATTGGGACGAGGCCGTCCTGCGAGACGCGAAATTCGGTTGCGCAATAAACGGCGGAAGTGCCACTTTTCTTTGGCGATACGACGGCGTGTTTCAAATCAGCTTTGTAGAGCCGGCCATCGACGAACGTCGGTGCCGTGTGCCAATCTTCCGAGGACCACTCGGCCTTGATGAGTTGTTCGTCGCCGAATTGTTCGGAGCGCGCGGAACCAGCGCTGACTTTCCACAAACGGGCGACGTTCGGATGCGAGGCGTCGAATGCGCCCGGTTTACCGAGTTCGGAAAGGAAGCGGAACATGTCGAGTTTCTCTTGATGATTTAGGCCGTCGAGCAACCCGGAGGGCATGAGAGAACCGCCTTGGGTTTTCTTTTTGATTTTGTTTTTTGGAATCGAGATTTCGTTGTTGCTGGCGTTGCGAAGGACGAGTTCGTCGTTGTTTTCGCGAACCAGAATTCCAGAGGCGTCGGTGTCGTCGTCGGTTTCAATCAGGTAGGAGTGATAACCGTCTTTGATTTTTGCATTCGGATAAAACACGGATTCGATCAGGTAATCGATCGGCGAACTGGCGCCGATGGAAGTGAGATCGGGACCGACCTTGCCGCCAACCCCGCCGATCGCGTGGCAGGTGGCGCATGCAACCTGTGGGCGACGGAAGATATTTTCACCGCGCAAGGCGTCGCCCGATTCGTTGATGGCTTTAATGAGTTCTTTGGTTTCCGCGTCAGTGAGTTTGGTTTCGGCGTCTTGCAAGCCGGCCGAGCGGGTCAGTGCGACGATGAATTCGACGTCGTTATGGCCGGTTTCGCGAGCGGCGCGCAGACCAGCTTTGCCGGCGAGTTGAGGGAAACCATTTTGCGGCAAGGCGCGCGCGAGCAGGGGGGCGGCACCTTTGGTTTCGAGCAGGGATCTCCAAATGGCAACGGCCTGGTCGGCGTTCTTGGAGTCGCGCAATAATGTAATCGCGGCGGGGATCGCATTGGAGATGTCGAGCGCGACGAGTGTTGTGATTGCGGCGCGTTGGATTTCGATCGGCTGATCTTTTGATGCTAAATCGCGGACAGCACTGAGCGACTTTTCACCACCAATTTTTCGGAGCGATTCAAATGCTGTATTGCGTAGTTCGGGGTTCGTGGCTTTCGCGAGGGCGGCGATTTCTGGAACGGAGGAATCCACCTTCCATTCCCCAGCCAACCGCACGGCTTGGAGTTGTTGTTTGCCAGTGGTGTTTTTTAGAAGACCACTAATTTCAGACAGCCGTGCGGTGGGTTTGACACTGCGACTTTTTGAAGCTTCATACAGCGCGGTTAAGCTCCGTAACGACGCTGCCGCGTCGAATTCGTTTTGCAAAACGCGATCGTAAAGGAGTTGCAACTCGTTTGCAGTGCCAGCGCGGCCGATCAGTTCGATCCATCGGCCTTGCCCATCGCGCGTCAGTGGGTGGTCTTTGACAAAGCTCGTCAGCGCGGCAACCGCTAGGTCGGATTCGACGGAGGTGAGGCCGAACTCCAGTTGATCTTCGTGGCCTTCGGCTTTCCACTCGCCTGATTTAACGGCGGCCAGCCATGGCTTCGCGAGTTCGTTGATGCTCAGCCAAATTGCGTAGTCGAGGAACGTATCTTTTGTGCCCAACGCGTTGAGGACGAGTTCGGCAGACTTTGCGGTTGGGATTTTGCCGAGTGCACGGACGGCTTCGACGCGAGCGCGAAGGAACTTGTCTTGTGAACCGCGGGCCAACCAATCGGACGCTGGCGCCACGCGATTGTGCCATTGGCTGAGAACGCGATAGCCGGCGGCGCGAACGTGACCGTCGTTTGATTGGAGGATTTTATTTAGAAGGTTGGCCTCGACGACATCAAGTGATTGGAACATCCACAAAGCTTGGAGCAGAGCGTCGTCGGTTTTTTGATGTGAGGTCCACTTTCGCAGCGCCGATACAACATGTTTGCCTCGTTCAGTTAAGACGCGGCGCGCTTGAGATGCGTTGTAGCTATTCGGTGACAGCAAGTCATCGAGAAGCTTTTCGTTTGCGAGCTTGGTGAAATCGATTCGCGGCAGGAGCGCATGATTTTTCGCCGTAATGCGCCATATTCTCCCGTGCTCGTGATCGCGACGGCCGTCGCGGAAATCGACTTCGCCGTGATTGATGATTGGGTTGGACCAATCAGCAATATAGAGCGCGCCGTCGGGACCAAACTTCATGTCGATCGGACGGAAGGTGACGTTGGTGGTGCGCACGAGATCTGAAAGCTCTTTGGACACGTAGCCAGCGCCTTCCTCGGCGATAGCGAATCGAGCGATGCGATGAGCGCGGAAATCCGCTGTGATCATTTGGCCCTGCCAATCGGATGGGAACTGTTGGCTGGCGACGATTTCCAGTCCGCAGAATTTTGGATAGTTGCCAGGGCTGATGCTTTGCAACTCGCGGCGCATACTTGCGTAGGTGAAGTAGGTGGCGCCGGGGATGCCGTAGGTGATGCCTTGGTAACCTGCGCCGTCGGTGACGAAGGATTGACCGTACTTATCGAATTGATGACCCCAAGGATTGCAGAAGCCGCGGAGGAAAACTTCCAGTTCCATCGTCGGCGGCCGAAACTGAAAAATGCCGCCACTGTTCAGACGAACAACGCCAGTGGGCGTTTCGATGTGACTATGGATGTAAATGGATTGGTCGAAATACAGCGTGCCATCGTGACCCCAGCGCAACGTGTGCAAAATGTGGTGGGTGTCTTCCGTGCCGAAAGCGGAAAGCACCACGCGGCGGGTGTCGGCTTTTCCGGTGTGATGCTGATCGGAGTGGTGAAGCTGTTGCGTGCTTTCGGCGACGTAACAAACGCCGTCTCCGGGTTCGATGCCGGTCGGGAGAAAAAGGCCTTCGGCAAAAACTGAACCCTTGTTTGCTTTGCCGGAACCGGTGGTGTCTTCGAGCACGACGATTTTGTCGTCGGGTTTCTGGCCGGGCATGATTTGCGGATACAACGACGAACTGGCGACCCAGAGGCGGCCCTGCGGATCGAAATTCATTTGAATCGGTTTCGCAAGGAGCGGGTTTTCGGCCCATAACGAAATTTCAAATCCAGGGGCGACGTCGAACTGCGGCTGCCATTGCGGAGGTGCGTTGGTGTCGGGCTTGATCAGGTTTGGAATTTTTGCGGTTGGGTTCGGTTCAGGCTCTGACGATCTGTGTGCCATCAAATCCTGCACGTGGAAAATCTTTCGATCCTCATCCTGGACCAACGTATCGAATAGAGGAATTTCTTTGGCGTTCTGTCCTTGCTCGTGCTTTCGGAACCCGAGCAGATACGTTTCGTTTTGAGGACGCCACCGGTCGAAATACAGTTTGTTCTTTTGAACGATGGTGTCGCGTAGTTGTTGCTTGTAAGGCTTGATGGTTTTGGATTGAACGAAAGGGATATTCAGTTGGCGCGCGATTTCGTTCGCCGCAAGTTCGTAACCTGCCGAGGTGAGGTGAATTCCGTTGTCGGTAATCTCCTTCGACGACCCTCGCGGTGACCATTGAAACAGATCTACGAACGGCGCGCCACGTTTCGCGGCGATTTCACGAATTGCCTCAGTGTAGGCGCGCAGTTGTTTGTTGTGCGCTGTGGGATCGGGCAGGGGGGCAGGCAATTTGAAGTGATGAACCGGGCTCAACAAAACAAAACGGACAGCGTTGGTGGACTTGTCCTGAATGGACTGCATCAAGTGTTCGAGATCGCTTTTAAATTTCACAAGGCCGGGTTCGCCGTCGAACGAACATGCCATTCCATAGTTGATAAAAACCAAGGTGGGTTTGACGTCGTCGATGTTTGCCATCAATCGTTCGAAACCTTTGTTGGCGTCGGTAAAATCAAAGCTGGCGCGCGATTCACCCATTGGCGTGTCGGCGCTCCAACCTAAATTGCGCACTGTGAAATGGCGGTCGGCAAAGCGTGAATAAAGAGTGGTTTCGAACCAGCCAAATTGTTGCTCGCGCTCAATGAATGTGTCGCCGACAAGGGCAATGCGGTCGTTGTCGTGAATTTCAAAGCGGGCGCTCTCCGCGAAAGCGAGCGCGCGCAGAAAAATGAAACACAGCAGGAGATAGCTTTTACGCATGATCAGGTTTTTGACGATGGTTCGATGTCGTTCATTGAACATTTCGCAAGGGATTGACGCCAGTTTTTTTGCAGATTTTTCACGT
>JAQGOW010000332.1 GCA_028293405.1 Verrucomicrobiales bacterium | reverse complement strand
GCCCATGCCTGTGCGATTCCGGCCATCATGTCCGCGCGCGTGATTGAGAATCCCCGTGACCGGCTGGTAACGATTCTGATCACGCCGTTGATGACCTGTTCTGCGCGCATTCCGGTTTATGCGATGGTCACGGCGTTGATTTTTCCGAGTTCGCCATTAAAAGCCGCGCTGATTTTCACCTCCGCTTACGCCATTGGAATCATCGCCGCCCTCGGCTGTTCGCTGTTGTTCAAGCACACGATCCTGCCCGGCGGCAGCAAGCCGTTGATGATCGAGCTGCCACCCTATCGTCTGCCCGGCCTGCGCACGGCGTTGCTGCATACGTTTGACCGCGCGAAGATTTTCGTGAAGCAGGCCGGCACCGTCATCCTCGTGATCTCGCTGATCATGTGGGCGCTGTCGCATTATCCCAAATCCGCAGCGCCCGTCGAGGCGGTGGCGATGCAGACCCAGGCCGCACAACTGGAGAAATCCGGAGATCACTCCAAGGCTGATGAACTGAACGATGAAGCGGATCGCTTGACCGCGCAGCATTCTCTGCAAAATTCCTTTGCCGGAAAAATCGGCCATGCCATCGAGCCGGTCATCCGCCCGCTGGGTTACGACTGGCAGATCGGCATCGGCATCTTCAGTTCGTTTGCGGCGCGCGAGGTCATCGTCTCCACGCTCGCCATTGTTTATGGCGTGGGCGAGGACGCCGCCGACAACAACCAGACGTCGCTTTATGACACGCTGCGCCGCGCCAAACGCACGGATGGTTCGCCCGTGTTCACCACCGCCACGTGCTTGAGCCTGCTGGTGTTTTACATCCTCGCCGCCCAATGCCTGTCCACGCAGGCCGTCGTCCGGCGCGAGACGAACAGCTGGAAATGGCCGCTGTTCCAGATCGCCTACATGAGCGTGCTGGCCTATGTCGCGGCTTTGGTGGTTTATCAGACCATGCGCCACCTCGGATACGCTTAGGCTGGCATGACGAAATTTGTTTTCAGGGAACAAGGTTCGTCCTAACCTCGAAGCCATGAAGCCGATTACTTTTTTATCACTGTCTGTTTCAATTTTGGTTTTGCTCGCGCAAACGGCTTTTGGTGCGGAGACGAATCACAACTTCGCCGTCTGGGAAAAAGAGATCGCCGCCTTTGAGCAATCTGACCTGACGAATCCACCGCCCAAAGGTGGAGTGGAATTCATCGGCTCGTCAATGATCCGGCGCTGGACAACGCTGGCACAGGACTTTCCCGGTCGGCCGGTTTTCAATCGTGGATTCGGCGGCTCGGAGATCGTGGATTCCACACACTTCGCGCCGCGCATCATTTTTCCCTACGCGCCCCTGATGATTGTATTTCGGGCGGGCGGCAACGATCTGGCCAACGGCAAATCGCCGGAACAAGTCTTTGCGGACTTCAAGAAATTTACCGCCGTCGTCCACGCGAAACTGCCGGCAACGGAAATCGTTTTCCTCTCATGGAGCCCGACACCGTCACGCTGGAAACAACACGAACAGGAACAAGAATTGAACCGGCTGGTGAAAAATTTTGCCCGCGTGACTCCGCATGTAAAATACCTAGAAACCTATGATCTGCCGCTCGGCACAGACGGTCTGCCGCGCCCGGAACTGTTCGTTGCGGATAAGTTGCATTTCAATGAGAAAGGCTATGAGTTGCTCACCGAACGCGTCCGGCCAGTTCTTGCCAAATGAACTGGAACGGTTTTCCGAAGCGACCGCGCTTGCGCCAATGCGCCTTGCCCACTAAAGTTGACAGGGTTGCGCCTGTAGCTCAGTTGGATAGAGCATCTGCCTTCTAAGTCCAAAACGCATTTCTGCACATTTCATCAGGTGTCCTCCCCCTTGTAGTCATTGATGATTTTGAACTTTGATCTCCTCACGAGTCGGCACGAATATGCCTGAAAAAAGCAAACAGTATCCAAAAGCAGTATCCAAAATTACCTAACGACCAAAGCTGAGCCAACCCGAACCGGTGACGAGATGCGCAACGGGCGTTCTCGAATAACCCAGGACGCCCATCGGGGTTGGCTCCGGCGACTGGTTAGGCCACGGCGTCATACTCTAGCCTTCCGAAATAGTGAAATAAAAACTCCCAAGATTACGAAAGCGCATCCGGCAACCCCAGCACGTATCCAACTCGAATGAAACTCCTCACGGACGCCCATCAACACTCCGAAGATAATACAGCCAACAATCAGCCAAATCCAACGGCTGCCGCTCTGCTCTGGTGTCTTGTCAGTCATAAAAGCGCCAAGTGGCCTAACGTCCAAAGCTGAGCCAACCCGAACCGATGACGAGATGCGCAACGGGCGTTCTCGTATAACCGAAAGCGCCCATCGGGGTTGGCTCCGGCGATTGGTTAGGTGGCTGGGTCATTGTCATGCTTGGATTTTCGGGTAATAAAAAACAAAATCACGAATCCAGCCAGAAGAATTACATCAACCATTATATCAAACCTGCCGGAGTCACGGTGAAACGCCTCTGCAAAACGACGCACTGCCAAAATCCCAAAGACCAAGACGAAGAATACTCGAATAAAGCGTGGCGTCGTAACTACTATCCACTGACCTGCCTTACGTCTGCCATCGGTGTGCAACCATGGCGCATCTGAAAATAGTCCGAACAAAAAGTAAATCGCCAACAAGCTCATAAAAGCTCCATCAGCTAAATCCAATGCGTTCATATTTTAAATATGCTCGAAGCCACCTAACGACAATAGCTGAGCCAACCCGAACCGGTGACGAGATGCGCAACGGGCGTTCTCGCACAACCGAAAGCGCCCATCGAGGTTGGCTCCGGCGACTGGTTAGGCGGCAAATATCTCATCTGGATGGTCTGTTTGTCGCTTGAAATTCCTGATAAGTTTCTTTGGCTTCCGAGAGCATAGTGGCCAACTTAGTTTCTGTCTCGTAGCCATAGGTTTTTTCGTAATGTTCGGCTTCAGAATTCGCTAGTTCAACCAAATGCGCCTTAACCACGTTAATATTGCCATCGTCCAAATTTTTATAATTCTTGAGGCATTCGGTGATGGTAAACTGATGCCATTGCCTTCCTATTTTTCTCCTTTGAGCAACCTCATGAATAAGAAAGCCACCGAGTATAGCAAGGATGATGAGTAATGCGACTGGTAGAGTGATACTTGTTTTCATGTGTTCTGCGCGTTTTGCTGCCGCCTAACGTCCAAAGCTGAGCCAACCCGAACCGAAGATCAAGCGCACAACGGGCGTTCTCGATTGACCGAAAGCGCCACTCGGGGTTGGCTCCGGCGACTGGTTAGGCAGCAAATGTCTCACATCACTGATTCAATTTTGGAGGCTTTCGTGCTGGCCAAAGCATATAGAAAGCGCCAATTGCGCCACACAAAAATACCGGAATGAAATAATACTCGCTGACCCCCAGGTTGACTTCAAAAGAGTCCCAACGGGCATTACCTGACCATCCACCGCCATCGTGATGCCAATCGCCACGAAGCAAACCAATTGCGAGTAATGTGGCGAACGCTACCGCCGAAATGGCAAACAGCGAAATCCCAATCTTTCGTCGCGTCGAAATGGTCATAAAAATACGATGCCGCCTAACGACCAAAGCTGAGCCACCGCCGACTCGCGGCGTGAACCGCGATAGCGGAACGGCAAGCGCCAACGGCGGTTGGCTCCGTCGACTGGTTAGGCATCATGGCTGCAATTCCAAATGGTCATTGTAAGTCACCGAGATACGATTGTTATCCAACTGCGTAAGCACCACCCCAGCTTGCTTTAGCAATGTCTCTTCAATCAGGTGCTTCGATTTCTCTACCGAAGTGACATCCGTGTGCAAGGTGATTCCGTGTGTTGCCCTGCCAACATCAGTTGAAATAACCAGCTCTTGCTTGGTCAATGCTTTGTAAACATCCAAGACGTCACTTACCGGAACGTTCTCGAAACCAATGGTGCCGCTCACTTTGTTGGTGTCTTGAGCGTGAATTGGACAACTCACTAAAACAATCAAGCAAGTCACGATGGTCAATGATGTGATTTTCATAATGGTGTAATGATGCCTAACGACAAAAGCTCAGCGACCGCCCTGACGGCAACCGATGAGCGCGGTGGAGATGTAATAGAACCCAAATCTTCCGCCCGCAAGCGGGAAGGGCGGTTCGCTGGAGCGCTTGGTTAGGCCACGGTGTCATAAATCCTCAATCTGCAACTCAAGGCCGCGCCGCTCGGCCATAATCTGCCACCATCTCGCGCGACGGCGCTCGAACGTGCCGAGAACGTAAACAGACGTGTCACGCACGAGGGTAAGGCACTCCGCCAGAGTCTGCTTCTGCAACTCTGGCCAGAAGTGCCAAAGCTGGAGAATCTCGGAGTGTGGCGGCGGTGTGCCGCTCCAACGTCGCACCAGAAGAACGTGCTGCAAGTCCTCCGCTGTCGGTGGCGGTAAAGGAGGGTCTCCAATGCTGCTAAGTTCGGTCATGGCGCGCGAAGTGGCCTAACGACCAAAGCTGAGCCGCGCCGTATTCGCAACGTTGACGGCGACAGCGGAACTGCGATGGCTAATAGGCGTTGGCTCCGGCGACTGGTTAGGCAGCGGATATTTCATCACAGCTACGAACATAATCAGTAAAGGCTCTCTGCTCCGACCAAGGCTGCCACTCACCCGAATCAGAAATCTCACCAAGGCGCTTGGAATCTCGATCAAA
>JAQGOW010000321.1 GCA_028293405.1 Verrucomicrobiales bacterium | reverse complement strand
GCCGACGCGAACGGTGTTCCAGATAAACGATCGCGGATTTGTTGCTGGGCGGTTTCGATGTCGGAGCACAGGTCGGACTTGGTGAGAGCGACGATGGCGTGTTCAATTCCGAGATACGTCAGGATGTGGAGATGTTCTTCGGTCTGCGGCATCCAACCGTCGTCGGCCGCCACAACGAAAAGCGCGAGGTCGATTGCGCCGACACCGGCAACCATGTTTTTGACGAAGTCTTCGTGACCCGGAACATCGACGATGCCGATGTTTAAAACTGAATCGGCATTGTTGAGACGAAGGTTTGCGAAACCTAAATCGATGGTGATGCCGCGCGCTTTTTCTTCGGGCAAGCGATCGGGATCGGTGCCGGTGAGTGCTTTGACCAGCGCGCTTTTGCCGTGGTCGACGTGACCAGCGGTCGCGACGATGAAATGTTTTTCGGTCATTGCAATCGGTCGATACAAGCACTGCGGATAGCTTCGACGACTTGTGCGTCTTGCGTCGCAAACACGGTGCGCAAGTCGATCTTGAACCGACCGTGAGAAACGTAACCGATGACCGGCAGGCCTGCTTTCGGCAAACGTAAGCGAGTCGCAAGCTCGGCGACCGGGAACTGTTGCGGAATTATTTCGAGAACCACTGAAGGCGCTGCCGATCGAGGCAACGTGCCTCCGCCGATTTGGGAATTACCTTTGCCGACTGAAATCTTCAACGGCAGCGCGGTCAATTGCTCCATCATCTTTTGCGCGCGAGCGAACAGTTCTGTTTCGTTGGTTTGCAGCATCGAAAAATTCGGGATGCTGTTGTCCTGTCCAGACAGGTAGAGGTCAACCGTCGCTTCGAGTGCGGACAGGATTAGCTTGTCGCATCGGAGTGCGCGGAAGAGTGGATTTCGTTTTAATGCGGCGACGAGTTTTGCATTGCCGGCAATGACACCAGCCTGCGGTCCACCGAGAAGTTTATCACCGCTGAAACAAACCAGGTCTACGCCCTGCTTGAGAATTTCTGCCGGAGTGGGTTCGTGTTCGCAGCCAGCGTATTTCTCCGTTTGCACCACCGCGCCGCTGCCGAGGTCTTCAACAAATGGAATTTTCTTTTTGCGCGCGAGAGCGGAAATGGCCGCAGTTTCGGGTGACTCTGTGAACCCGGACATGAAGAAGTTGCTGCGATGAACTTTTAGAACCATCGCCGTTTCGCGACCGATGGCCTTTGCATAATCGCCGATCGAAGTTTTGTTCGTTGTGCCGACTTCGCGCAAAACCGCGCCGCTGGATTCGAGGATTTCGGGGATGCGAAAGCCGCCGCCGATTTGAACGAGTTCGCCTCGATTGATGACGACCTGTTTACGATTCGGATCGCGATTGACGAAATGATGGAGAATCAAAACGAGTGCCGCCGCGCAATTGTTGACGACGGTTGCGGCCTCGGCACCGCAGAGGACGGCAAGATTGTGCTCGAGATAATTCCCGCGCGAACCACGTTCGCCGGTAGTGAGGTCGTATTCGAGCGTGTTGTACTGCGAGGCTACAGATTGCAAAGCGTCCTGCGCGGCTTTGGGTAAAACCGAGCGGCCTAAGTTTGTGTGGATGACGACACCTGTGCCATTGATGACCGGCTGAATTCGGGAGCGTTGCAACGACGATACTTTGCCGCGAATTTGGGACATGATCGCGTCGTGATCGGGAATCTTTTTCTCTTTGCGTACTTTGGCCAACTCACGACGAATCAAAGTGACAAGCGCTGGTCGCGGCAATTCAGTTTTTCCAATTTTCTGGATAACTTTTTCGACGGCAGGTATTGCGCGCAGTTGTTTCTTCATGGGTGAACCCAAATTTGAGACCGATTCGATTCCACAATTTCACCGATGACCGCGGCACATAAGGCTTTTTGTTTTTGCAAAAGCGCTTCGACTTTGCTGAGGTTTTTTTCTGGAACGCACAACAACAATCCCCCGCTCGTTTGTGCGTCACTGAACAAAACCTTGTGGGCGGTTGAAACATTGTTCCAACCGGTGAACTCATTTGCGAATTCCAGGTTCCGGTTGCTGCCGCCGGGAATGCAATCGGCCTTAATCAAATCGAACACCTGTTGGTCAATCGCCGGAATGCGGTTTGCGTAAAGCGTCGCGCCAACTTTGCTCTCGCGACACATCGACCCAAGATGGCCGAGCAGACCGAAACCGGTGACGTCGACGGCCGCGCGCACCAAACCCTTTTCCGCCAAAACTGCACCGGGCGAGTTCAATTGCGTCATTACTGCAATCGTCTTTTTCTCCAACGCGCGCGAAGTGAGCTTGCGTTTGATTCCGGTGGTCACAATTCCAGTGCCGAGTGGTTTCGTAAGAACGAGCAAATCGCCGGGACGAGCCGCGGCATTGGTTAGAACACGTTTGATCGAAACTAGTCCAGTAACGGACAAACCGTAGATCGGTTCCGGATTTTGAATCGTGTGACCGCCAACAATCGAGCATCTTGCCTCACGCGCTTTTTCACCACCGCCGCGCAGGATTTCAGAAATAACCGCCGAGCTGATCTTGTCCGTTGGAACGCCTAATATATTAAGCGCGGTCAACGGCCGTCCGCCCATGGCGTAAACGTCGGACAGAGAATTTGTCGCAGCGATTTGGCCGTAGGTAAAAGGGTCGTCCACGATGGGCGTAAAAAAATCCACCGTTTGCACGAGGGCGCGATTGCGATCGATGCGATATACCGCCGCATCGTCCGCCGTGTTCGTGCCGACGATCAAATTGCGATCCTTAACGACTGGGAGCTGACGCAAAACTTGCGCCAGGGCCTGTTGGCTCAGCTTGGAAGCTCAGCCCGCGCAGGAAGATAGCGAAGTGAGTTTGAGAATTTGCTCACGGCTCATACGGCGTCACCTCCTCTCGATTTACGAAATCACAATTCGTAAACGCAAACTGGCGGAGAGGGTAGGAATCGAACCGACCTCGCGACACGATGTGCCGCAACGGGCGTTTTGAAGACGCCGAGGGCCACCAGGCACCCTTCACTCTCCGACTGAAAAGACGAACATCGGACGTCCAACGTCCAACGTCGAACATCAAAATGGGGTTGAGAAAATCAGAGCATTTTTCGAACTTGCTCGACGATAGCGTCAGGGTCGGCGTGTTGGCCGGTCGTTTTCTTGGAATAAATTTTTGTTCCATTGACGCTAACCTCGAAAACACCGCCGCCCATCGGGACCAATGTGAGCTGGCTGATGTCTTGTTTGAACTGCAATAGCTTGTCCGCCAAACTGACGGCTCGCGGTGTGTAGTTTCAAACGCTGCAATATTCGATCTTGATGTCTAAGGGCATAACTTCGGGAGCAGCCTAAAAGTTGAGCGATGGCGCGTCAAGTTTGACACGCAATTCAATATAAAGCCGTCATTAACAAAAAGCCCGACGGTTGCGCCGTCGGGCTCTCGATTATTGTTGATCGAATTACAGCACGCGAGTTTCGCCGGGAACAGCAACCGGATAGTTGCCGTCAGCCATCGGCATCACGGCTGGTTTATCACTCCACGACGTAATGGATGGCATCAGCTCCAACTTGGAATTGAATGCGTCGTCCCAGTCGATTCTTTCGCCTGAATACGTCGCCATGCGGCCCATGATCGCGGTCATCGTGCTGATGGCGGCGTCGTCGACCTCGTTGTATTTTTCGTTGTTCCGAATCGCCTTCAACAGGTCCAGGTGCTCTTGCACGTAGGGTTCGTTGTTCGGCCCTTTGTAGCGAAAGGCGTTCGCGCCAGTGATGCGCGTGCGGTTTGCGCCGCCGAAATCAGCCAGGCCTTTCGTGCCAATGGCGTGCTCAGAAACGTCGCCCCACAGCTTCGGAATCTGGCTGCATTCGCTGAACAGACGCGAGCCGTCGGCATATTCGAATTCGACAGAGTGATGGTCGAAAATTTGGCCGTGCATCGGTCCCGTGCGGACCTGACGACCACCAAGGCCATGCGCGGCGATTGGGTGTGTGCCTTTGATCCAGTGAGCCACGTCGAATTGGTGGCAATGTTGTTCGACGATGTGGTCGCCGGAAAGGTAGGTGAAGAAATACCAGTTGCGAAGTTGGTATTGCAGTTCGGTTTCGCCCGGCAATTTTTCCAGACCACCACGTGAACCGCCGCGCCAATAAACGCGCATTGCGAGAACGTCGCCAATGTCGCCGTTGTGAACGCGTTTGATGAGTTCGTTGTAAGAATTCTCGTGGCGACGTTGGAAGCCGACGCCGCACTTGAGATTCTTTTCCTTAGCAATTTTGTTCGCGGCAATGATGCGGCGGATGCTCGGGGCGTCGGTCGCGAGCGGTTTTTCCATGAAAATATTTTTGCCCTGGCGCACCGCTTCTTCGAAATGGACGGCGCGGAAACCGGGAGGACCGGCGATGATAACGTAGTCTGCCAGTTCCATCGCTTTCTTGTAAGCATCGAGACCGACGAACTGGCGTTCGGTCGGAACGTCGATCTTATTGATCTGTCCTTTGGCACCTTTGAGATGAACCTGTTTGGCGGCTGTTGGGTCGTCATCAACTCCACCCGAAAGCGCAGAAAGGCTGCCTTTGATTCGATTCGGAAAAACATCGGCCATCGCGACCAATTTCACATTTGGCGCGTGCAATGCATCATGAACCGCGCCCGACCCGCGATTACCGCAACCGACTAACGCGATTTTGATCGTGTCGTCGCTGGCGGCGTGAACCGCACGTTCGAGCCCCAAAGTGCCGAGCAACGAAAGGCCGGCAGCGGTGGTGCTTGTGTTCTTCAGAAAGCTGCGGCGGGAGTGCGCAGATTGTTCATTTGGCGTTGACATGATTATGGCAAAATCGCTTTGTTTATAGTGACAGATGACACA
>JAQGOW010000312.1 GCA_028293405.1 Verrucomicrobiales bacterium | reverse complement strand
TTTACGGAACGGGGCTAGCGCGTTGTGCAACGCACCAACTTCGTCGGCCATGCTCAACATCAAACTTGTGCGATCATGACCGGTCGGCGGACTGCATTGGCGACCGAGTACGAGGAACCGCGTGGCGTTGGTGCTCAAGTCCTGGATGTCGCGTTCGACGACTGGCAGTTTATATTGTTCGGCCGCGAGAAACCCGGTGATGGCAGCGCCGTTTGCAGTCTTAGCCGCCAACTCAGCAGAACGCGCGTTCGAGGAAGCTTCGAGGATTTCAACGTGCGGCAAATTTTTCTGCACCCAAATACGGCATTGCCCGAGCGCCTGCGGATGAACGAAAAGTTTTTTGATATCGCGCAGCTTCGATTTGGATCCGAGGCAGTACTGAATTTTGAGAATGATCTGCGCAACGATCTTCAAATCACTTTCGACAAACATGTCGAGCGTATGTGTGACGACACCTTCGGTGGAATTCTCGACTGGCACGACGCCGTAATCGGCGCGATTCTTCCCGACCTCGGTGAAGACGTCCGCGATAGTTTTTTGCTCAGCGTATTTAAGGCTCGCGCCAAATTTTTGGATGGCGGCTTGGTGGGTAAAGGTTGCTTCGGGCCCGAGATACGCGATGGACATCGTCTTTTCTAGCGACAACGCGCTGGACATGATCTCGCGATAAATTGCGCGCAACGACTCCTCCGTCATCGGCCCGTCGTTCAACTTCGCCACGCGTTGGAACACATGGCGCTCGCGATGAGGCGCGTAAATTTCCTCGCCGGCCTTGATTTTAATCGCGCCGATTTCCAGAACATGTTTGGTTCGTTCGTTGAGCAGCCGGACAATTTGTTCGTCCAAGTTGTCAATCGCTTTACGATGTTCGGGGATGTTCATCTCTTTCAACGTCAAGAAAATGGGCGAATTCGCGAGGTGAGGCAAGGAAGGAAACAGCATTGGGGGCACGTATTTGCCGATAGCAAATACGTGCGCTTGCTTCAAAACGACGCAACGCGGCCCAAAGGCCGCGCTCCGGTTACAATCGATCCAATCGCCCGCCATCAACGCGTAACATCGCTCCTTGCACAAATGCTGCGTCGTCGGAGGCAAGATACGCAACTGCGGCGGCCACATCTTCGGGTTTTCCTACGTCGGCCTTGTCGATTTTCTCGATGCCCGCACGGACGTTGGGATTGTCCCACAACATCGGTGTATCAATCGCTCCCGGCAAAATCGCGTTGGCACGAATTCCTTTTGGTTTTCCTTCCAACGCCGTTGAGCGAGTGAAGGAGAGCAACGCGGCTTTCGCTGCGGCATACGAGGCAACTTGCGGTTCTGTTTCGATCGCGTGAATGCTGGAAAGGTTCACGACCGCGCCACCTGGTTTCATGTGCAGAAAGGCTTGTTTCGTAAAAAAGAATGCACCGAGCAAATCCACGTGAAGAATTTTCATCCAATCCTCCTCGGTGTGTTGTTCGATTGGCTTGAAGATCATCAACCCGGCGTTATTGACGAGGACGTGAAAACCGTCCCAACGCTTCAAGGTTTGCTCAACGGTGCTTTTAACTTCGTCTTCCTTCGACACGTCGCATTGCGCTGCCCAAACGTCCGGTGCGCCCACGGCTCGGACTTCCTTTTCCGCGGCTTCGAGCTTCTGTGGATTACGCGCAACCAACACGACTTTTGCGCCCTCGCTGCCTAGCCGTTTTGCTGTGGCGAGACCAATACCACTGTCGGCACCCGTTACTATCGCAACTTTATTTTGAAATCGCATGTTGATGATCCTCCTGCTACTCGCCGAGCACGCGTCGGCCCTGCCCGTCTTCCCAACGTTGATATTCACGCGCGCGCCCGTTTGCTTCACATTTGTATTCCCACGGCTGAACGATCGGCACGCGCAAGCAGACGCTTTGCATCGGCAAAACGTGTTGCCAATCTTTGATCAATTTTTTGTAAGCCTCGCCAACGGCGCGCGGTTTGCGATCGAGATCATACAACCCCAACGGATTTACTCGGCCATTGTTCTCGCGCAAAGCCACGTCCCAATCCACCTGGTCGGTTAGCGAATACCAGGTGAAACCGAGCATGGGCAGGCCGTCATTGCGCAAACGCAACACGTTCGCCCACTCCTTCCAAAGCCAAAAAACCGCCTCCTTGCCGGTCGGCCCTTCGTTCGTATTGGTTTCGGTGTGCATCAGCGGCAAATGGTAGCGGTAGTAATATTGACGCGTGATTTGTTCGTATCCAAAAACTTCTCCGGACGCCTCCGTTCGACCGTCTTCCCAAACGCGATGCTCGTTGGTCGCGTAGTAATCATTGCCCATAATGCAATGGTGTTTCAGATGCGACTTGAGAAAAAAATGGTATTCGTCGCGCGTCATGCCGTTGTCGAGAAGGTATTCGTACATCTCGGACTCGAGGCGCTTTCCGTAATTCAAATCGAGCGAGAGAAACCGTCGCGCATTGAGAAGTTCAGCCGGCTTGATCGCCTTGGGATTGTCGGCGTGATAATATTCGGAAGATTCGCTTTGAATGAAAAACGCGTCTGGTCGCACCTGGAGAATTGCTTTCATCGCCAGCACATTTGCTTTCACCACGTGCTTCAGCGCGGTGACAAAAGCCCGGTCCGTTTTGATTTGTTCATTCCACCAACCGTAGAGCGTTGAAAATAACGCGCAGATGAACATCTCATTGACCGGCGTGTAGAGTTGGACCCAAGGAAACCGGCACGCGAAATCGAATGCATATCGCGCGAACAATTCCGGGAAATCGGGGTTCTGAAAATTCCCGATCCAATCGGGCACACCAAAATGGCACAAATCTGTAATCGGAATCAGCTTGCGCCGATAGAGTTCGTTGAACGTTTCGTCGGCGAACGACCAGTCGTACCGTCCTTCGCCGACCCAAGTCCGGTAGAGCGGGGGACCGTAACGCAAAAAACAAACCCCGAGATCATGGACGCAATCAAAGTCCTTTCGCCAATGCCGGTAGTGTCCGCACTTTTCCATTTCATCGACGCGAGTTTTGCCGTGATCAATCGTCGGATAAGAATTCTCAATCCCCGTTGTGAAGATGAATGCCGGTGCCATCCCATATCTACAATAGCGCAGGTTTGGGTTGTTTGCAGGGGACGGAACGCTGGCGGGATTACGAACTGGCCACCTGCGTCCGTTTATGGGCGGGACGTTGCGGATTGGCGCGTTGCAGCAATCGGCGGCCTAGCCGAATCCCGGGCTGTTCTACGAAACGGAAGAGCAGGTAAGCATACGTATACACGACGATCGCTAACAGTGAAAATGCGATGCCTAACCGCGCGTAGGACCCACGATCCAT
>JAQGOW010000300.1 GCA_028293405.1 Verrucomicrobiales bacterium | reverse complement strand
CGACGAAGGCTTTTTTGCTGATGACTTTGTCGAACGCAATGCGGCTGGCTTCGGGATCGCAACCTGTATAGGGCACGCCGATTTTTTCCAGCTCGGTTTGTACGGTGCCGTCTTCGCCGTAGGTGCCGTGAAGTGCGAGGAACACGACGTCGGTGCCAGGGGCGAGCGACCAACCGGGTTGAGACTTTGCGCTCTTTTTAGATTTCGATGCGGGTGCGGGCGATTCGACTGTTGCGCCCGGATCGACTTCGTAAACGTCGTGTCCGAGCGAGCGCAAGGCTTTGACGACTGCTGCGCCAGAGCGCAAGGAGACTTCGCGTTCGGCTGAAGGGCCGCCTAACATCACTGCAATTTTTAAAGGCTTAATCATTTTATTCCGGATCTTCGCCCAAAATCTCTACTTCGGTTTCAAGTTCGATGCCGCGCTCGGCTTTGACTTTTTCGCGGATGAACTCGATTAACTGCAACACGTCGGCAGCGGTGGCGTTTTTTTCGTTCACGATGAAATTGCCGTGAACGGGCGAGACGATCGCGCCGCCAATCTGTTTGCCTTTCAAGCCGAGTTCCTGGACCAGTTTGCCCGCCGGAATTTTTTCCGGGTTTTTGAAAATACAACCGGCGCTGGGCTCTTTGGGCTGCGAGTTCCAGCGGCGTTCGTTGAAATTGTTTGTACGCGCGACGATGGCTTCTTTGCTATCAGGGTCGCCACGAAAAATTGCGCTCAACGCGATGTGCGTGCGGAGCATCGGGCAGGTGCGATAGTAAACTTCAATTTGGGTGACGAAGACATCGTGTATCTCCCCTTCCCTGTCCATGTAACTGATTTGTTCGATGCGCTCGAACGTAGCGCTGCCCATTGCGCCGGCGTTCATCCGCATGGCACCGCCGACACTGCCGGGAATGCCACCGAGAAATTCGAGACCGGCAAGGCCGTTTTGACGCGCAATGTTGCAAACTTCTTTGAGGCTCGCGCCTGCACCGCATTTTAAATATGGGCCGGAGACTTTGATGTCGGAGAAATTTTTGTGCGCGAGACGGACGACAACGCCGCGAATGCCGCCGTCGCGGATCAGGAGATTCGAGCCGCGACCAAGCACCGTGAACGGGATGTCGGCTTGCAAGCAGAAACGAAACAGGCGCGCGAGATCGCGTTCGCTGGCGGGCTCGACGTAAACGTCGGCGGGGCCGCCGACGCGAAGAGTTGTTTTTTTCGCGAGCGATTCGTTGAGCCGGAGAACGGATTCCGGCGCGAGAACGTGCTTTAAATCGGCAAAAATTTGCTCTTTGTTCATCACATCAAGCATGCAGTGCCTCCTCTGGTTGCGGTGTCGCAGGTTGGGGCGGCTACACTGTGCGAATCTCGCCGCTTTGCGTCGGCAATTCAATGCGTGTCGGACGACCGAGAATTCTGTCAGCAATTTCGGAGGCGGACGTCGGACGGTCCCAACGCTCGAGCGCTTGCTGCATGCTGGCGCGGCGTTGGGGATTGTTGATGATGTCGATGAGTTCGGCGGTGAGCGTGTGCGGCTCGGCGCTGGATTGCTCGAACATCCGCGCAGCGCCGGATTCGACGAAGGCGCGGGCGTTGTGAAATTGGTGGTTGTCGGCGGCAGTGGGATACGGAATCAGCACTGCAGGCAAACGGGTGGCGGCGAACTCGGCGAGCGAGGATGCGCCGGCGCGGCTGATGGCGACGTCGGACGCAGTAAGCGCGAGGTCCATTTCGTTGAGGAACGCGCGGACGACAGCGGGGCAGTTTTGCGCGGCGTAGGCTTTTTGGACGATCTCGAAATCTTGTTTGCCCGTGAGGTGCAGGATTTGGAGATTCGGAATGGCTTCACGGAGCAAGGGGGAGCAATTGAGCGCGAGATCGTTGATGCCGCTGGCACCCTGGCTACCGCCCATGATCAAGAGGACCGGAGCATTTTCTTCGAGGCCGAGAAGGCGGCGGGCAACGGCGGCGCGCATCGGTTTGGAAAATTGAGCGCGGACGGGCATTCCGAGTGCCTCGATTTTTTTAGCGCGCATCGTCGTGCTCGGAAAATAAACGAAGGCGAGATCAATGAGGCGCGCGAGCCAGCGATTGGCACGGCCGGCGATACTGTTGGATTCGTGCAGGTAGGTTTTGGCGTCTAGCATTTTTCCAGCGAGCACGGGAGCTACACTGGTGAAGCCGCCCATTGCGATAACGGCGTCAGGACGGTTTTTGCGGAAATGGCGGAGAGCGAGAAGGACGGACTTTGTTAAGCCGAAGCCGAAGGCAAAATAATTTTTTCCGGTTAAGCCGACGGCGGGCAGGCTGACGATTTTGAATTTTCCAGCGACGGACGCAACGGCTTGTTGGTCGAATTCTTTTTTCGACACGATGAGGGTGACATCGCACTCGCGACGAGCGAGTTCGTGGGCGATTGCGATGCCGGGAAACAAATGGCCGCCCGTGCCGCCACAGGCGATCGCAATATTTTTTGGTGTAGCAAATTCGTTACGCATCGCTCAATTCGGTGGTGGGGATTGCAAACGGGTCACGGCGGCTGCGCACCGGCTCAACGGCAAAGCGTGAAATACTGAGTAAAAGGCCCGTCGCAACGAGCATCAGCAAAAGATTGGAACCGCCGTAGCTAATGAAAGGCAAAGGCATGCCTTTGTTCGGGAGCGTGCTCGTGACAACGCCGATATTGATGAAGGCCTGGAAGCCGACCATGAAGGTGATGCCCAGACCGAGCAGCGCGCCGAAGGTGTCGCAGGACCGTTTCGCGATTAAAGTTCCGCACACGATCAATGCGATGAAAAGCACGACCACGGCGAGGGTGGCGATGATTCCGAGTTCTTCACCGATGATGGAGAAAATGAAATCGGTGTGGTGTTCGGGAACGAAGCCAAGTTTTTGGCGGCCATTGCCGAGTCCGAGTCCGAACCAGCCGCCGGAGCCGAGTGCCAGCATAGCTTCGTAAGCTTGATACCCGACACCTTCTTTGTTTTCTTCAGGATGGAGCCAAGCGAGGATGCGCTTCAAACGCATGGGATCGTGCAAAAGTGAAAAAGCTAAAGCGATCCCAGCAGCAATCACCGGAGGAATGATGAATTTCAATCGGACACCCGCGATGACAAGCATGGCCGCGCTGACGAGCGCGAGGAGAATTGTGCAACCGCGATCGGGTTCGATGAAAATCAACGCGAGGATCATCACGATGACACAGCTCGGGATGAGCAGACCTTGTTTGAAGGTGTGCATCTGGCGTTGAAAGCGTTCGCAATAAGCCGCGAGAAACATGATCAATGCGAGCTTGGCGAGTTCCGACGGTTGGAAGTGCGGCAGGTGCGGAATGGCGATCCAACGGCGCGCGCCTTTTGTTCCGAAACCGATTACCGGGGCGAATACCAATAGAAGCAAAATTCCGGCGACGATCAAAACATAGGGAGAGATCGTTTTCAGGCGTCGATAGTCAGTGCAAGCAACAACTGCCCCGACAAGCAAACCGAAACCACAAAACGTCAGTTGAGAAATCAAATATTTTGCGCCGACGGCGCGTTTGGCGATCTCCATGCTCATGCTGCAGCTATAAAGCATGACGAGGCCCAGGCCGGTCAGAGCTAATACACAGCAGATCAGAATGGTTGTGATCCATTTCATCGAAAATTTGACACTTGCCCCCGTCACCTCCTTGGCGACTACTGAAAATCTTTCTCTGGATAGTGTGAAACGTTTGGAGTGCGACTGACTTGCCCGAGTCGTTTTTAAACGACTAAAGCGGCAGCAAGCTGCACGCACTCCAAACGCTTCGCGACTTTTGCGACTGCTTAAACTTTTTTTAAAAACAACTGCAAGATTCATCCAAACGCTTTGCGCCTGGTGTAAGCAGCGGGCGCCAGGGTGAGGACACCTGACGCCCGCCAAACTAGACATTAATTATTCGCGATGCCGGTCTTCACCTGGGCTGTCGTTGTCGGCGTGGCCGAAACGGCAGGAAGCGGAGTCACGGCAGGCGTGCTGTCGGTGCTGGTGGACTTGGCCATCGGCAGCTTCAGCTTCTGACCAACTTTAAGTGAGTTGATGGACTTTAGTCCGTTCAACGACGCAATGGCTTTAACGGTCGTGCCGTGTGATTTGGCGATTTTTTCCAA
>JAQGOW010000288.1 GCA_028293405.1 Verrucomicrobiales bacterium | reverse complement strand
AGACCGCCCGGAAATCGCCCTCGAAACCGACACGATCGAAGACCTCCACCTCGAGATTTCGGCGAAGCGCCCGGATCTGCTTCACCCGAACCTGTCGGTAATTACCAAGCGCCCATGGGGAGCGTTGGAATTCGGCTTGCGCGATAAGACCGACGTCTGCGTTGTATTCCGCCAATGGCCTGAGTGAACTTATCCCGTCATTCGGGAGCGCTTCACTTCCCGCATTGACACGTAGCAGCTTCATCGTTTATCTTAAACACCGGGCCAGCGGTGTAGCTGGCTGCCGGGTCAAAGATGACGCCACTCGCGCGCTAACCAGAGCAACCGATTGCAGCAAATATGACTGATTATGACCAATTATGACTAAAAGTAAAAATACCGTCCACCGAAGCCGCGAAAGTTGAAACTTGCGCCAGGCAAACCTGCTACGAGTTGCTACTTGTAGTGGCTAGTAGCTGATTGTAGCAACTTAGCCGCAATTTTGTTTCGGAACTGTTCAGCCAACCGGTTAAATTATTGCCCAACGCCGTGAATACCAAACTCGCAACCCTCAAATCCTGTGTCATCGCCCTGGCGACGATCGTCATCGCGTTCAGTTGTTTCGCTGCGAAACAATCTGAACTCGTTGCCGTCCCCTTCACCGATGTCCAAATCGACAGCGAGTTCTGGGCGTCGCGGATTAAGATGAATCGCGAGAAGATTGTTCCGCACGACCTGCAGTATTGCGAAGCGCGCATCAATAACTTTGCCAAAGCCGGCGGACTCATGCCCGGCAAATTCGAAGGCACCTTCTTCGACGACTCCGACGTCTACAAAGTCATCGAGGGCGCCGCCTACTCACTCTCGCAACAGCGCGATCCGGAGTTGGAAAAAACTGTTGATGGTGTCATCGACAAAATCGCCGCCGCCCAACAACCCGACGGCTATCTCTACACTTTCTACACCGTCAACAAGACGCTTAATTTGCGCTGGACCAAAGAGAAGGACATGCACGAGACCTATTGCGCCGGCCACCTCATCGAAGGCGCGATCGCCTACTATCAGGCCACAGGCAAACGCAAACTCCTCGACGTCGCCATCCGTGTTGCGGATCACATCGACACCGTTTTCGGTCCCAACAAAAAACACGACGTCCCCGGCCATGAAGAAATCGAACTCGCGCTGGTCAAACTTTGGCGCGCTACGGGCAAAGACAAATACCTCAAGCTCGCCGAATTCTTCATCGCCGAACGCGGCCACGATTGCAAACGCCGGCTCTACGGCGAATATTGCCAGGACCACGTGCCCATTGATCAACAACGCGAGATCCAAGGTCACGCTGTCCGCGCAATGTATCTATATAGCGCCGTCGCCGACATCGCCGCGATCACGCACAATCCGAAATACGTCGCCACACTCGACGCCATTTGGAACGACGTCACCCAACGCAAAATGTATCTGACCGGCGGCATCGGGCCGTCCGCGAAAAACGAAGGATTCACCGTCGCCTACGATCTGCCGAATGAATCCGCCTATTGCGAAACCTGCGCCAGCATCGGCATGGCCTTCTGGAACCAACGCATGGCCCTGCTACATGCTGACGCCAAATACGCCGACATCGTCGAACGCGTCTGGTATAATGGCGCGTTGAGCGGCGTTTCCATCGATGGCGACAAATTCTTCTACGTCAACCCGCTCGAATCCGCCGGCAAACACCATCGCCAACCGTGGTTCGGCTGCGCCTGCTGCCCCGTTAATGTTGTGCGCTTCCTGCCCACCATCGGCGGCTATCTCTACGCGCACGATGACAACCGCATCCTCGTCAACCAATACGCCGCCAGTCGCGCCCATATGAACATTGGCGACAACGAAGTTTCGTTGAAACAGGAAACAAAATATCCGTGGGACGGTGCGGTGAAGATGACAGTCGAGCCCAAGAAAAGTTCGAAGTTCACCCTCTCGCTTCGCATTCCTGATTGGTCGAGCGACTCTTCAACCAACAGCCTCTATTACTTCCAAGACAAAGCGCAACCAGTGACAATCTTGGTGAACGGCAAGCGGACAAAAACGAAAGTCGAGAACGGTTACGCAACGATTAACCGCAAATGGAAATCCGGTGACATCGTCGAACTAAATCTGCCGATGCCCATCCGTCGTGTAAAAGCGAGTGACAAAGTCGCCGCCGATCGCGGCCGCATCGCGTTGCAACGCGGGCCGATCGTTTATTGTTTCGAAGCCAACGACAACGATACAATCGCACGCGACCTCACACTCCTGCCCGACGAAAAATTCAACGTCGAGTTTCGTCCGAGCATGCTCCACGGCATAATGATGTTGCGAGGCCGCCTGCGCGCCGTCCCCTACTACACGTGGGACAATCGCGATGACGGCGAGATGGCCGTGTGGATCAACGAGAAGAAATAAGAGCGCGAGCTACGATTCGAGAATTGCCATCGCCGTGGCGTGTTTCTCAGTGTGGCTGATAGTGAGATGGACGATCCGTGCACCACGTTGCTTCATCAACTCGAGCCCATTGCCGTGCAAGACGACGTAAGGCTCCCCGGATTCCTTGCGCTTCACTTCGATGTCCTGCCAACTAAGCTGCGCGCCGATACCCGTGCCAAAAGCTTTTGAGACCGCTTCTTTGGCAGCAAAACGCGCGGCGAGAAACGGGCCGGGCTGTTTGTGCGACAGACAATATTGCACCTCGCCCGCGACGAGTATGCGATTGAGAAAGCGTTCGCCAAATTTTTCGTAAGAAGCCGCGATGCGCTCCACTTCGATGATGTCAATGCCGGTGCCGAGAATCACAGGAGTTAAAAGTTAGCGAACACAGCCTTAACTTCGGTAACGCTCCAGTATGCCGAACATCTCTCGCACTGCGCGATCAAGGCCAACG
>JAQGOW010000284.1 GCA_028293405.1 Verrucomicrobiales bacterium | reverse complement strand
CCCGAATCATAAACGCACAATCCCGCTGACTCCTACCAGAGCCTTCGAAAACCGAGGGCTCTTCTTCTTGTACTTACGCGATCACGTCCTTGATGACGTTGCCCGCAACGTCGGTCAGCCGAAAATCTCGACCAGCATGACGAAATGTGAGCTTGGTGTGGTCGAACCCCAGCAGGTGCAAAATAGTCGCGTGGAAGTCGTGTGTATGAACGGGATTTTCCGCGATGCCATCACCGTATTCATCGGACTTGCCATAAACGTAACCGCCTTTGACACCGCCACCCGCGAGCCACGATGAAAAAGCGCGATTGTGATGGCCCCGACCTTTTTGGCCTTCGCTGATTGGCGTGCGACCAAATTCCGTTGTCCAAAACACCAACGTGTCGTCGAGCATCCCGCGTGATTTCTAATCACGAAGCAAACCAGCGATAGGATTGAAGACATTCTGCGCCAACGGTTCGTGCGACATCATGTCGGCGTGCGCGTCCCAATTGTCGTGCGAACCGACATCGATCAATTCGATAAAACGCACGCCGCGCTCGGCCATCCGTCGCGCGACTAGACATTGCCAGCCGAAACCTTTCGTGCTGCCGCGTTCAAGTCCGTAAAGCGCGAGCGTCGCGTCAGATTCTTTGCTCAAATCCATCACATCTGGCATGGCCTGTTGCATGCCGTAAGCGGTCTCGAATGATTTTAATCGCGCTGCCAGAAGATTATCGGTCGGGCGCGCCTGCTGGTGCTTGCGATTGAAACGATCGAGCAACGACAGTTCGAGTTCCTGGATGGCTTTAGAAGGCGCGCGGCGATTGAGGTCGGGAATAGGTTCGGGACCGTTGGTGATGCGCGTGCCCTGGTGGTAACCCGGCAAAAAATCAGAACTCCAAACCTGGCTTCCGGCGTAAGGCAAATCCGGCGCGAGCACGACGAACGAGGGCAAGTTCTGGTTTTCCGTGCCGAGTCCATAGCTCACCCACGAGCCGAGGCTTGGGCGCTTCACTGTGACAGAGCCGGTATGAATGCCGAGCGTCGCCTGAAAATGATCGCCGGCGTCGCCGTGCATCGAGCGGATGAGGCAGATGTCGTCCATGCACTCGCGCACATTCGGGAACAAGTTGCTGACTTCGATGCCGCATTTGCCGCCGGGCTTGAAATCCCAAAGCGGCGCCATGTATTTCGATGTTCCCGCTTGTTGATCGCGACAAGCGATGAGCTTTGGCTTGGGATCAAACGTGTCGACATGCGAAGCACCGCCGGACATATAGAGAAAAATAACACGCTTGGCTTTGGCGGGAAAATGAGGCGCGCGTGCGGCCAGCGGACTCTCGTCGTCGTTGGCGTCGGCGGCGATGAGTTGGGAAAAAATGCCTGGCAACAAAATGGAGCCGCTCACAAGCGAGCGAATCATGTGTCGACGACTAACGTTGTAAGGTGTGTGAATCATTCGACAAAAAAGAATTCGTTGCTGCTGAAAATAACACGCGCGTAACTGGCCAAAGCTTCGCGCGAACGCTCTTCGGCGGGCCGTCCAGCCTTGCCCAAAGCTGCGCGACAGTCTTTCAAATACTGTTCACCTTCGCGAATCTCAGCGCGCGTGGCGGGCCGCCCGAGCGCGAGCTTGTATGCGTAATTAATGCGGTCAGCCGATTTCGTAAACGCAAGCCCGAGCCGCACCGCAAACTTGTCCGCTTGCGCGTAAACAAAAGGGTCGTTCATCAGGAACAACGCTTGCAACGGGCTGGCGCTGATGGGTCGTTCGGCCGTGGTCGCATTCGCGTCGGCTCCATCGAACAATGCGAGGAAAGGCTGCTGACGAATGCGCTGTTGCATCAGGTAAACGCTCCGGCGGTTTGACTCGTAGTCGGCCACGAACGGTTTGTGTTGTGAAAACTTCCATTCGCTTTGGGGAGGAAAAGGATGGCCTTCACCGCGGGTCAAATCGAGCGCCCCGCTGATCGACAACATCGCATCGCGGACTTCTTCGGCTTCGAGACGTTGCCGATTGAAACGCCACAAATAATCGTTGTTCACGTCCGTCGCATAATCGTGAGCGTCCTCGACAGCGGAAAGTTGGTAAACCTGCGACAACATAATCAGGCGATGCATCTGCTTGATCGAACCACCGCTTTCAAGGAAACGTAACGCGAGATAGTCGAGGAGATCCGGATGCGTCGGTGGCTTTCCGCGTGTGCCAAAGTCGCTGGCACTTTGCACGATGCCTTTGCCGAAATGGTATTCCCAAATTCGATTCGCCATCACGCGCCATGTGAGTGGATTATTCGTGGCGGTGAGCCAATCCGCGAGTTCGCGCCGGCCACTACCTTTTTCATCCGGCGGCAATTGTTGACCGCCGAGAACCTGCAAAAAACCTCGCGGCGCTTCGGCACCTTGATCGTAGAGCATGCCTCTTATTTGGATTTTTGCGTTGGCTGGCTTGCCTTCGGAAACGGCGTAGGCGCGATCGAGGGTAGGTATTTTGGATTCGAGCAGCTTTTGACGAGTGCGTGCGTCCTCGATGGCGGCTTTGACTTCAATGATCTTTTGCTTTTGCTCAGCCGTGGCTTCTTCGGTTTTATCGCCCTTGTGCTTTTTCTCGAAGCGGATCAGTGTGCTTTTTTCGGCATCAAGCTTCTCAAGTTCGTCATCAAGTTTCGTGAGCTCATCTTCGTATTCAGCGACGTCTTCGACATTGGTTCCGTGGACGAGCGGAATGAAGCCTTTTGGGTGACGATAAACTTCCGTCCCGGGGAATGCGTATTTCGTGCTATTGAAAATTCCGTAGAGCGCGTAGTAGTCGCGCGTTGGGATCGGATCGAATTTGTGATCGTGACA
>JAQGOW010000273.1 GCA_028293405.1 Verrucomicrobiales bacterium | reverse complement strand
GGCCGCGCGACCGGCTGTTTGGATCAGACTGGTCGCGCTGCGCAAATACCCTTCTTTGTCGGCGTCGAGAATTGCGACCAACGACACCTCGGGCAAGTCGAGGCCTTCGCGCAAAAGGTTGATGCCAACGAGAACATCGAAATCACCTTTGCGCAATGAGCGCAAGATTTCCACGCGTTCGATTGCATCAATTTCGCTGTGCAAATACCGGACGTTAATGCCGACGTCGCGGAGATAATCGGTCAATTCTTCAGCCGTGCGCTTGGTCAAAGTCGTGACCAGGATGCGCTCTTTTTTATCGATGCGTTTGCGGGCTTCTTCGAGCAAGTCATCGATCTGGCCCTTGAGCGGCTTGATCGTAATCGTCGGGTCGACAAGCCCTGTTGGGCGAACGATCTGTTCTACGATGCGCCCCTGCGACCAGATGAGTTCTTGATTTTGCGGAGTGGCGCTGAGGTAAATGGTCTGATTCTGCAACGACTGAAACTCTTCGAAATTCAGCGGCCGATTGTCCATCGCGCTTGGCAGGCGAAAACCGTGTTCGACGAGAACAGTTTTTCGCGAGCGATCGCCAGCAAACATCCCGCCGATCTGCGGGACGGTCGCATGTGACTCATCGAGAATGAGCAGATAATCCGAAGGGAAAAAATCAAGCAACGTGCCCGGCCTCGAACCCGGCGGGCGTTGAGCAAGGTGGCGCGAATAATTTTCGATTCCGGAGCAGAAGCCCATTTCTTCCATCATCTCCAAATCATATTCGGTGCGCATCTTGATACGTTGCGCTTCGATCAGTTTACCGCGCGCCTCAAACCACGCGATGCGATCACCCAACTCTTCGCGAATCGCCAACAAAGCCCGTTTGATTTTGGTCTCGGGAGTAACGAACTGTTTCGCTGGAAAAATAATCACCGAATCCGGCGATTCGATTTTCTCGCCCGTAAGCGGCTCAAAATACGTTATACGTTCGATGTCTTCGCCAAAAAACTCGATGCGCAATGCATCTTCGCGACCGGCAGGACGCACCTCCAACACATCTCCGCGCACACGAAACTGTCCGCGTTCGAACGCAATATCGTTTCGTGAATATTGCAAATCGACCAACCGACTCAGCGCTTGATCGCGTGAAACGCCAGGGCCCAGCCGCAACGGCAGAATCAGCGCTTCGTAATCCTCCTTGCTACCGATGCCGTAAATGCAGGAAACGCTCGCAACCACCACGACATCGCGTCGCGTCATGAGCGAACTCATCGTCGACAAACGCATCCGTTCGATTTCCTCGTTCACGCTCGAATCTTTTTCGATGAACGTATCCGTGCGCGGGATGTAAGCTTCGGGCTGATAATAATCGAAGTAGCTGACGAAATATTCGACGGCGCTCTTTGGGAAAAAACTTTTGAACTCGGCGTAAAGCTGTGCGGCCAACGTTTTATTGTGCGAGATAACCAACGTCGGTTTGTTGACGTTTTTAATGACGTTCGCGATCGTGAACGTCTTTCCCGACCCAGTCACACCCACGAGCGTTTGATGCTTCGCGCCGGCCAACACGCCTTCCGTCAGCTTCACGATTGCGTTAGGCTGATCTCCGGCGGGTTGGTAGGACGACACTAACTCGAACATAACAACAAACGTACGGGCACCGGAAATCAGTGTCAAACGAGCGCACTGAACGCGCGTTACTCCTTCTTCTCAGCGGCTTCAGCAGCTTCAGCGGCTTCGACAGCTGCGCGAATAGTATCCTTAAACTTCGCCACACCTTCGTCGAATGCAGCCGAAATCGGAAGCACTGAAACTTTGCGGAACTTCTTTTTGAACGCCTTCAAATTTTCCTCAGCGACCGCTTCGTCCATTTTATTTGCGACAACCAAACGCGGCTTGTCCAAAATAGTTTTGTCGTAGAGCTCGAGTTCACTGAGCAACTGCTTGTAATCGTCCCACGGTTTTCTGTTATCCGTCCCTGCCATATCGAGCAAAAGCACGATGACTTTGCAACGTTCAATGTGACGGAGAAAACCGTGGCCGAGACCGACGTTGTTATGCGCGCCTTCGATCAAACCAGGCACGTCACAAGCGGTCAGGCGTTTGAAATCACTATACTCAACGATGCCGATTTGCGGATGCAACGTGGTAAATGGATATGCAGCCACCTTCGGGCGCGCTTTAGAAATTGCCGTCAACAAAGTTGATTTACCGGCATTCGGATAACCCACCAAGCCAACCTCCGCGACAATTCGCAATTCCAAACGGTAATCGCCTTCGTGCCCATGCTCGCCGGGTTGCGCAAAGCGTGGCGTTTGATGGCGTGCGGTAGCGAAATTGCGATTACCCAAACCGCCTCGACCGCCTTTGCACAAAACAAATTGTTGACCGTGTTGGGTAAGGTCCGCGACCAACTCACCTTGTTCGCGCTCCTTGGACGCTTCCGGTTTCTCCTCTTCAGACAAATCGAGTTCCACGGCGATATTCCCCCCTGCGTGACGGAGAACCGGACGACCGCTTGCGCTCGACATGAAACCCATCGGTTTCTTTGCCGTTTCTTCTCCGTCCTCGTCCTCTTCGTCGTTTGCTTTCGGGTCATTGCTCGGCGTCGTATCGCGCAATTTCCACACGAGCGTCCCACACGGAACCTTGATGATCAGATCTTTTCCGGCGTGCCCGTCCATCCCCTTGCCCATGCCACCCTCGCCGTTTTCAGCCAGCAATCGCGGTGTGTAGAACTGAGCGATGAGATTATTCAGGTCGTGATCCGCCTGCAAAATGACATTGCCGCCGCGTCCACCATTGCCGCCGCTGGGGCCGCCCTTGGGTCGAAACGTTTCGCGCAAAAAGGCGACGCAGCCCTTACCGCCGTGGCCGGCGCGCGCATAGACTTTGACTTCATCAATAAACATCCGTGTCCAACTTAGCAGAGGTTTGCGGGGAGCACCAAGTCAATTGCAGCTTCGACGGAGCCAAAAACCGACTAAGCCTGCGAGCCCGGTTCGTCACCTTGCGCGTCCGTGCTCATGTTCAAACGCTGCATGCGATAACGCAATGCGTGCCGGCTGATTTTGAGTTGTTCGGCGGTTTTGGAAAGATTGTAACGATTTTGCTCGAGCGTGTTGTTGATCAACTGGCGCTCGAAATCGGACATAATATCGTCAAGGGATCGATCGCCTGTGGCAATTACCGGCGCTTCTTCGGATTTGCGCAAACGACCTTCCAAATGGAAATCCGGCAAACTGCCAGGTTGAATTTCGTTGGCGGTTTCCAGGATGACCGCGCGTTCAATGACGTTGCGCAACTCGCGCACGTTGCCGGGCCAGTGATGACCCAATAACTTTTGCTTCGCCGCGTTCGACAAGCCTTTCACGTGCTTGTTCATCGTCTGGTTGTAATGCGCGAGAAAATTGTCCGCGAGCACGACGACGTCAGTCCCACGCTCCCGCAAAGGCGGCGGACGAAACTGGACGACGTTCAAACGATGAAACAAATCTTCGCGGAAATTATTTTGACGAATGGCTTCGATGATGTCGCGATTCGTCGCGGCGATCAGGCGCACATCCACCTTTAACTCTTCATTGCCACCGACCCGTGTAAACGTCCCATCCTCCAAAAACCGCAGGAGCTTAGCTTGTAAGGGCCGGCTCATGTCGCCGATTTCGTCCAGGAAAATCGTGCCGCCATCGGCTTCTTCAACGCGCCCGAGCTTCTGTCGAATGGCCCCGGTAAACGCGCCCTTTTCGTGACCGAACAATTCGCTCTCCAGCAAATTTTCAGGAATGGCCGCGCAGTTGATGCGGATGTAATTACGATTTTTGCGGTTACTTAAACTGTGCAAGGCCCCGGCGATGAGCTCCTTGCCCGTGCCGCTTTCGCCCAAAATCAACACAGTAGCATGTGTCGGCGCGACACTTTGGATCAGTTTACGCAAGTCGACCATGTTCTGTGATTGGCCGACAATGCGATCAAGCTGGTAAACTTCCACCGCGTGCTCGCGCAACGCCGCGTTTTCGCGCAGCAATTGGTGGCGTTCCGCACAACGCGCCACCGCGTGCAGTAGTTCCTCGGGTGCAAACGGCTTCGCGAGGTAATCCATCGCGCCCGATTTGATGGCGTCCACCGCGAGCTTGGGCGTCGCATAAGCGGTGATCATCAAAAACGGCGTGTTGGGCCAGCGCTTGCAGGCGGTCGTCAAAAATTCATAGCCGCTCATCCCGCCGAGACGGGCGTCGGTGATGACCATGAAGAATTCTTCCTTCTCCAAATGGGCGAGCGCGTCTTCCGCCGACTCGACCAAACGCATGTCGTAACCTTCGCCCAATAAAATCGAGCGCAGGGACAGACGCATGTTCTTTTCGTCGTCGACTACGAGAACTGGGGGGAGAGGGCGTCTCATTTGTTAAGCTTCATTAAAATCCTTGCAGGGAATTTTAGTTGGAACCGCGTGCCTTTTCCAAGCTCCGATTCCACATGCACCGTGCCGCCATACATTTCGGTGTTGTGTTTCACGATAGCGAGACCAAGGCCAGTGCCCTTCGCGCGCGTCGTGAAATAAGCCTGAAAAATCTTGTCCGTCTTGTCCGCTGGGATGCCCGGCCCATTATCGGCGATCGTGATCAAAATAGCATCGTTCTCGTCGTAACGGATCGTCACATCGATCTGCCCGTGGCCGTCCATCGCTTCGCGCGCGTTCTGCAGAATGTTGACGAGCACACCGGAAAAATGCCGTTTTTGCATCAGCAACGCGGGGAGGTTCGGTGCGTAATCGCGGCGAATCAAAATATCGTATTTAGCAGCGCGCGGGAACACGTCCAAAATGGCCTGGTCAACTTCCTGGTCGACCTCCAACTTTTCCACCACGCCTTCAGCCAACTGCGCATAGCCCATCAGTTCGGTGATAATCTGGTCAGCGCGATGAATTTCTTCGCGAATGATTTGCACCTGCTCATCGACAGCCGTGCTGCCCTCGTGAATTGAACGCTGCAGGCAAAACGCTGCGTTCGTAATAATTCCCAGCGGGTTTTTGATCTGATGCGCGATTTCCGCCGCCAGCCGGCCGGCGGTATGCAAACGTTCCTGGCGCACCGCAAATTCCGTCGCTTCGGCTTCCGCTTTTTTTTGTTTCTCGAACAACGCTTGAATGCCGTAGCAACAAATCGCCCACGTCAGCAGCACGATAAATCGTTCCCGCGGATCTTCGCGATCTGGACGGCTATCGTAATCAGCCACCGCCATCGCCGCAGCCGCGCGATACTCTTCGGGACTCGCACTATTGATCGCTTGCGCCGCGGCCTCGGGCGAAGTCAAAACAGCCGAGTGCACGACGTGATGCGCATTGGTCGTGCCGGCATGCATTGGTGGCTGCGTCGATCGTTCCTTTTCCTTCTCGCGTTTGAGCGCGTCCATG
>JAQGOW010000271.1 GCA_028293405.1 Verrucomicrobiales bacterium | reverse complement strand
CGTGGCAAAAACGTTGTCGCGCCAGATGGACGAGGCGAACGTTTCACCGTATTCCGTTGTGGTCGCAACGATCGATTCATCCTGCGGTTTCGGGAAGAAGCTGTGCACGAAATAGACGTAGCTGCCGGATTTTATGTCCTTGTAAATAGGGCAGTTAGGCTGAGTAACTTCGATTTGGTTCCAGCCGATTTGCGGGACCTTTAAACCGCTGGTAGAAAACCGAACCACTTTGCCACCGAACAATCCAGCTCCCGCAGCGCAGCTATTGAATTCCTCGCTCTTTTCAAAGAGCGCCTGGTAACCGACGCAAATGCCGAGGAACGGTTTGCCGGTTTTGATGAAATCCTTTGCCGCCGAGAGCAGTTCCTGCTTTTGCAACGCGTTGACGCAATCGTCGAACGCCCCGACACCAGGCAACACCAAGGCGGCCGCGCCGTTGATTTCCGACGGCTTGCGGACAATGCGGACGTCAGCGCCCACCTTGAGCAGCGCTTTTTGTACGCTGCGCAAGTTGCCGGAATCGTAGTCGATCAACGCAATCACGGTCTCAAAGTAACAGGCCGCAAAATGCGGTCAAATGAACTATTTCGCCGCCGAGGTTGGCAGTGGAACCTGACCTGGCCGGCTTAGATAATAAAGCAGGTCGCGCACTTCCTGGTCTTTCAGTTGATCAATCAAGCCTTCGGGCATCATCGAGAGCTTGCCTTGGGTCATCTCGCGAACGTCTTTGCGCGGCAGGACGAGAGTTTCGTTGGCCGTGACGATGGTGACGGTGTTGTCGTCCTGTTGTTTGATGATGCCGGTGAGTGTTCGATCATCGGTCGTTTCAACGTTCCACGCGCGGTATTCATTTGGAATGACAGCGTTGGGATCGACGACGTTTTCAAGAATGTAACCGAGGTCAGCGCGATTCGAGCCGGTCAGGTCCGGACCGACTTTGCCGCCTTCACCGAACAACGTATGGCATTGTTGGCAAATGCGATTGAACATGGCGCGACCGCGCGAGGCGTCGCCCGGTTGCGAGCCGCCGGCGTGATAAACGCGGACGTAATGATCCATCAACATCCGTTTATCGGCAGTCGATTCGCGGACAGTGCCCCAAACTTTATCGAGCTGCGCCATCAGCTCGGGATTTTTTGAGTTGCGAAGTTGGCGAATGAGTTCAGCGGTGAGGTCGGTCTTCGGCAAAGCGCCGGAGCTGACCGCTGCAACGAGTTCTTTGGCCCAAGCCGGGCGACCGACCAATGTATTAAGAGCGTCGCGCTTTTCGTCGGACGAGAATTGTTTGTAAGCCGCCAAAATTTTGTGTGGCGTAGCAGCGTCATCGTACGCGGCCAGGCCTTTCAACACCTGCGGGCGCATCGCCGATTTATCGAGCATCGCCTGCAAAATGGCGGGCAGAGTGGAATCTTTGATGGAGAGCAAAGCAGCCAATGCATTTTGACGCGCGCCGAGGTGTGCGGCTTCATCTGCTAAGGTCGAACGCAATGCGGCAAGTGCAGTTGCGCTGCCGAATTTCAACGAGAGCGTTTGCGTGATCAGCCGCAAATCAGTTGTCGATGATTTTTCGAAACGGCTTTCGACTTCTGCCCATCGCTTCGGCATCTGCACGGTTCCTTGCGACAATCCCGACTGCAACCCGCGGAGCATTGCGAGTTGGCGTTGTGTGTCGTCGGTTTTGATTTTCAGCAGTGAATCGACGATGAGGTCATTCGCGGATGCAGTCTTCATCGCAGCGATGCGGCGGGTGGTGAATTCGAGGATCGGATTCATCAACTTGGCGTGCGTCGCCATGTCGAGGGCGCGACTCGAATCGAGCGCGGCGAGAGGCTCGGCGCCGTACCAAACCATCAGCGGCAGATTGTGATCGTCGGAATCTTCGCCGTGCGTGAACAGGCCTTTGACGATGTCCCAACGATCTTGCACGTCGAGTCGGCGAACTGCCGAAGCCAAATACAAACGGACGACCGGCGATTTGTCCTGTTTCGCCATTTGCGCCATTTGTTGCAGGATTTCGTGAGACGGCTTTTTATCCTCGGTGACGAACTGAATGGCCCATGCGCGCAGGTATGGATCCGATTTGCGCATGACTTTGAGAGCCTGCGCTTCGTCCAAATTGCCGGTGTCGTGCAACGTCCACAATGCGCGGAGTTGCGAGGTGCCGTTTTTCGCGTTCAACAGTTCGAGCAAGTGCTCGCGTGCGTTCGCGTCGAGAACTCGCGAAGTTGCGCGTTCTTGCAAGATGCGGCGAGCGTGTTTGGCCAACCAATCGTTCGGATGTGCGAGGAGCGTCACTAGTTCGTCGTCGGTATTCTTTTGCAGGTCGATGGCTTGGTATTTGGGGTCGCCGTAGCTGACGCGGAAGATGCGGCCGTTGGTTTTGTCGTGACCTTTCGGATCGTTGTGGTGGCATTGGTTTTTGTCGTACCAATCGATCATATAAACTGCGCCTTCGGGACCGGTTTCCAGGTTGATGATTTGCGACCAGGTGTCGTTGAAGTTGATGAAATTCGGGGCGTGATGACCGACGAAACCCGAACCTTTTTGCTCCAATGTATCCACGTTGATGCACGCGCCGTGGATGTTGTTCATGTAAACTTTCCCGCGCCATTCGGCAGGGAAGTTGTCACCTTGATAAACGAGCAAACCTGCATGGGCGTGGCCGCCGCCTGCGGCCGACGAGCGCCCGTTGCCGGCGTGCGGGCCTCGGTCGCCGGCCCAGTGGACGTGGTCGGCGATCGTTTTGATGTCGTCGAAAACGTAGGGATTGAAATGGGAGCCGGCCTGGCGTTGGAAGTGGCCGCCTTGAATCATGTGCCACAGATGCGGGATGACGCAGCCTTCGGTAATGCATTGGCCGTTGGCGTCGAAATCAATTCCCCACGGGTTGCTCGTGCCTTCGGCGAATCGTTCGAAAATGTGTTTGGTGGGATGATAGCGCCAGACGCCGCAGTTCATGGGGAGTCGTTCGCTGTCCTTGCAGCCGGGTTTACCGACGCGCGACGGTTCGAAAACCCCGTGACAGCCGTAGAGCCAGCCGTCGGGGCCCCATGTGAAAGTATTGAGGACTTCGTGCGTGTCGTCGTATGCCCAACCGTCGAGGAGGATTTCTGGTTTGCCCGCGGGTTTCGGTTCGTCCCAGTTTGTGACGGGAATGAACATAAAGTATGGCGCGGCTCCAATCCACACGCCGCCGAAACCGACTTCGATTCCGCTGACCAGATTCAACCCGTCCATGAAAACGGTGCGCTTGTCGTATTTGCCGTCACCATCGGTGTCTTCGAAAACCAGAATCTTGTCTTTTCCTTCGCCCTCTTTTGCGCGGAGAGGATAGGTGTTTCCTTCGACGACCCACAAACGGCCACGATCATCAATGGCGAAGGCGACGGGTTGGACGATGTCGGGTTCGCCCGCGAACAGGGTGGCTTTGAAACCGGGAGGTAGACTCATTTTCGTCACTGCGTCTTGTGGGGAGAGGCCGGCGAATTGGACGGCGTCGGCTTCGGGAACGTTTCTGGCAGCAGGATCGAGTTCGTTCGCGAAATGCGGACGTTCGTCGTAGAACGCGAAGTCGTCGAAGTTGATGTGCCCCCAACCGCCGGTGGCGTTGTCGACGATGCGGATGAAGATGTTTTTGCCAAGTTGCTTGTGTAAGTCGACGACGACGGGGCGCAAGGTTTCATGGTCGTATCCGCTTGTCTTAAAAATTGGGTCGCCCTTTTTTTCACTGATTAATTCGACGCGCGTTTCAGGGCCGGAGCCGCCGGCCACGAGGAAGCTCGCGTATGGATGGGTGACTTTGAAGGGGACGGACGTGAGTGTGCCTTGCGGGGCGTCGCCGCCGATTTCGTACGTGCCGATCCAATAGTTGCCTTGATGGCCGCTGCGCATGTCGGCGCGACGGGCTTGCACAGTGTCACTGTGGATGGGTTGTTGGTCGAACGCGTGGCCTTGGGCGGTCCAGTCCTTGAGTGTGCCGCTTTCGAAATCGAGGTTGAGCGGTTTGCCGTCGGCGCCCATGGGTTTGAGCGCGGGCGTGTTTGCGAATGCAGGGATGCAAATCGCGGAGGCGAGGAGCAGGAGTCGTTTCATCCACATAAGGCGTTATTAAGACGGAAAAGTTTACAAAGCTCAAGGCGCGGCAATGCGCCGTGAGCTTTGTAAAAAATTTTAAGGTCGAAATAGGTCTAATTAGGTCGAAATTACTCGAAATAGGCCTGTTTTGACGGATTTTTCAAAGAACATGCCGGCGTTGGCCGGATTACAGGGAAGATTAGATGTGAAGTAGCGGCCTGTCAAGTCAATGTAGAACTGTTTGTGTCAGCCGTCCCTTCGGGACTTGTCTAAGATCAGCGCGTTACCGATCACAGTGCGGTTTCCAAAGCTCGTACCGTTTGGGCTTCAGAGGTATTTGACAGCCGAAAGTTGCCGAATTGTGTGGTTGGTGGTTTCGCACGGTGATAGTGCAATAGGTTCTATTGCACTCAACCATGCCCTCACTTAGATCATTCTTTGTAATCTCCATAGCGGCGACACTTCTTTTTGCCGCCAGATCACATGCTGTTCCCGCCGATCAGAAATCGTATTCGCGAAAGCAGCCGAACGGGGTGAACATGACTCTGCATTTGATAGGCGATGAGTGGTTTTCGTGGGAAGAAACCGTCGATGGCCGCCCTGTCACTAAGGATCCGGCGAGCGGCTACTACGTTTATTTGAAAGAGGGCACGAATGGCCAAGCCGTTGTCACCAGCAATCGCGTGAACATCGAACCGGCGCCAGTGCAACCATGGCGACTAAAGGGTACCGCCGATCAGCAGAAACGACTCGCCGACGTTCGCGCTAGTGTGACGAAAAAAACAGTGCCTTCGAGCGGCGCTGGCCGTGTACCGGTGCTTTGCGGATTTTTTACCGACAAGAATCCGAGATTCAGTCCGCAGGCGATCAGCAACATGTTGTTCACCACAGGGGCGGGGGTGCGTTCAATGTCCACTTACTACACGGAGGTGTCGTTTGGAAAGTTCACCGTGAAATGTGCTCAGGGCGGTGTCGGAGGGTGGTATCGTGCGCCGAATACCAGGGCGTACTACGGAGCACAGAACGGCCCCGGAACAAATGATATCCGTCCGGCTCAGTTTGTGGCAGACATCGTGAACGCAGCGATTGCTGCAGGGTATGACTTTTCCGGATGTGACCAGGACGGCGACGGGAAGGTGGATGTCGTCAACATTGTGCACGCGGGAGCAGGACAGGAAACCCGTAGTAACAGCACCGACAATATTTGGTCGCATCGATTTAGCCTGTCAGCGTCTGGTTTAGCGACGATCAAAGCTTCAAATGGGTTGATCATCGACGATTACGTTATTGAACCGGAACTTGCCGGCGCAGACACCAGCACCAACATCGTTGCCCCCGGCGTTTTCTGCCATGAATATGGTCATGCACTTGGGTTGCCGGATCTGTATGACCCGGATTACACCACTGAAGGAATCGGCCAGTGGAGCGGCATGAGTTACGGCGCAAACAACGGGTTCGTTTTCAACGGCGATTGTCCAGCGCATTTCGACGCGTGGTGTAAGGCGAAATTAGGTTGGCTCGCGCCCGTCAATTACACTTTGGACAGTACGCACGTCTCCTTTCCGAATGCCGCACAAACGGCCTTTGCGGCCCGCCTCTGGAAAGATGGCGGCGGCAGTTCTGAATATTTCCTCGTTGAAAATCGGTATAAGACGAACTTCGATGCGGCGCTGCCCGGCAATGGGCTTTTAATCTGGCACATCGACGATTCGAAAAACGTCGGCAATAAAGGTAACACCTACGATTGGTGTCCGATCGCGGTGGGCGGAGCACCAGCGATAACCAACTTAGGTCACAAACTGGTCATGCTGGAGCAAGCTGACGGTTTATATCAGTTCGATACAACCAACGTGACGGCACAAAATATCGGAGACGCCGGTGATCCGTTCCCTGGCACCAGCAATAAGCGGCTGTTCTCGTCGAACACAGTTCCCAACTCACTCGCATACAACGTCGGCACAAAAGCCGGGTTCAACACATGGGTGACGGTCGGTAATATTTCAGATGCCGGCCCTACAATGACGGCTGACATCTATACGCGCAGCCCGAACAGTGGTCCGGATGTCTCATGGGTGAACATCGCCGGTGTGGTGCCGCCTTATGACGGCGCTACGTTCGCCACTCTCGATCCACAGCATCCTTTGGTGGTCAATGTGTTGCCCGGGCCAACGGGAGTGTCTCTTTCGCAACTTCAACTCTACTTAACGCGCGCGTCCGATGGCCGGTGGTGGGACTGGGCAAATCATGT
>JAQGOW010000207.1 GCA_028293405.1 Verrucomicrobiales bacterium | reverse complement strand
GGGAGAGTTGGTAGGCGGACCTGGCGGTGGGATAGCCTTCCGCGACGGTGATGGTGCTAGAGAGAATAGCTGGAACTTTTTCGCCGCGGCCGACGCGTTCGCCAAAACCGCGGTTGCGGCTGAGTTTTGAAAAGCAGGTGACGGTGAGGTCGCCAAGGCCGCTTAGGCCGGCGAAGGTTTCGTGCTGTGAACCGCAGGCGACGCCGAGGCGGCGGATTTCCACAATGGCGCGAGTGACTAACGCCGCTTTGGCGTTGTCGCCGAATCCCAGGCCGTCCCCGATGCCGGCGGCGATGGCAACGACGTTTTTTAGCGCGCCGCCCAACTCAACACCGAGCACGTCGTTGGTGGTGTAGACACGGAGCGTTGGCGTGCTGAACAGGAGTTGAACGGTTTTGGCGATTTCGATATCGACGTGCGCGGCGACGATGGCAGCGGGAATATTTTTTGCGACTTCCATCGCGAGCGTTGGTCCGGTCAGCGCGCAGGCGGGGGCGGCGGGCATGGTTTCACGCATGACGCCGGACATCGTTAAACCGGTTTCGTATTCGATTCCTTTGGTGACGCTGACGGCGATGCCTTTGAAATCTTCGAGGCTGTTGGTGACTTGGCGAAAGTATTTTGACGGGACCGCGATCACGGCACACTCGGCACTGTTGATCGCGTGTGTGATGTCTTGTTCAAAACGTAGCTCAGGCGAGAGGGCGATGCCGGGGAGGTAACGTTCATTCCGACCGGAGCGTTTGACGATTTCGAGGTTTTCGACGTCGTGGCCCCAGAGGGTGACGTCGTGGCCGTTTTGGCAAAGTAAATTCGCCAGCGCTGTTCCCCAAGCTCCCGCACCCACGACTGTAACGCGCATATTGCTTTACGATTTCTTTTTGCCGATGCGGTTTTCGGTGCCGTTCATCAGGCGTTGGATGTTGGCTTTGTGTTTGTAGATAGCGAGAGCGCCGAGCGCAGCCAACACGTAGACACTGACGGGATAACCGACGGATGCAGTTGGGCTCGCGCGCCAGGCCCATGCAGCAATCGGCAAACTAATCGCGGCGGCAATGGATGCGAGGGAGATATATTTTGTGGCAACGGCGAAGGTCAGCCAGACGACAAGCGCGGTCAGGCCGACAAGCGGCACCCACGCAAATAGTACGCCGCCGGTGGTCGCGACGCCTTTGCCGCCTTTGAATTTGAGCCAGCAGGTGTAGTTGTGACCGAGAATTGCACCGATGCCGCTGAGTAACGAGAGGGTTTCTTTCGATGCGTCAGGGAAATATTTTATCAGGAGGACCGGCACGAGCAGAGGTGCGATCAAGCCTTTCAAAAAATCGACGAGTAACACAACAATACCCGGTCCCTTTCCGAGGATGCGGAAGACGTTGGTCGCGCCGATGTTGCCACTGCCGACTTTGCGCACGTCGATGCCTTTGGCTTTGCCGGCGAGATAACCGGTGGGCAACGAGCCGATCAAGTAAGCGACGATAATTGCGATGACGTATACGATGCGCTTACCATTAATTCGTTGTTCCGCTGAGTCAACTGGTTTGTGAGGCGGCAGTTTTGAATTGCAATCGCGCGCGAGTGTCTCTTGTCTTAGCGGTCGTGACCGCGCGTTTTCTTAAATTTTGGCTGCCTGTTGTGATCTGGATGCTGGTGATTTTCAGCGCATCGACTGGTGCCGGCGCGCCGCAAAACACGTCGCGATTTCTTCGGCCGTTTCTGCAAATCTTCAAACCCGACCTCACCGATGAGCAGTTTGAAAAAGTTCACTACGCGATCCGCAAGACCGGACATTTCGTGGAATATGCGCTCCTCGCCGCATTGCTTTGGCGCGCGCTGAAATCGGAACGTTGGTTTTCGCATTTTGTTCCGGCGGCGCAATTTGTCGCGGTGTTATTGCTATGCGCGTTCTACGCGTCGACGGACGAATTTCACCAAAGCTTCGTGAAAGGACGAGAGCCAACGGTGCACGATGTCGTGCTGGATTCAACGGGCGCGGCGTTTGGGCTGGCTGTTTTTGGTTGGGTGGGCCGAAAAAAACGGAGGTGATATGCAACGTCCGCTGCTCAAAGTAGCGGTCTTTTATGCGACGGGGATTCTCGTCGGAGAATTCTTGCGTGTGCCTTTGCCTTGGCTATTGGCCGCGTGTGCAGTTGCAGCAGTGGGAACGTTGGTGTGGCGGCGCGCGCGACCGAGGCTTCTTGCGATTTTGTTTTTGCTCGTCGGTTTAGTTAATACGACGTGGCGAACTTCGATCACCTCCCATGCTGACTTGCGTTCGTTGATCGGCGAAAACCCGCAGATCGTCAGTGTTCGCGGGAAGTTGTCCACTGCTCCTGCGGAGCATATTTTCGAACGTCATCACGAAGAACAGCTGCGCACGGTGGCGTATGTCGATGTTTCGGAGATTGCGCACGGAACAAATTGGCAGCGCGCGATTGGTCAACTGATTGTGATGACACCGGGAGTGTTGGGTAACGATTTTTATCACGGTCAGAATGTGCAGATCGCCGGGGTTATCGTGCAGCCGAGTGGTCCATTCGCTGACGGGTTGTTCGACTCGAAGTCATTTCTCAAACGCAAAGGTATTTATTACCAACTACGGGTTTCTTCCACGAACGATTGGCAAATTGCCGGTACACCGACGCCACTACCTTTGTCGGATCGGTTTTTTAATTATGCAAAAAAGACGCTGGCCATCGGTTTGCCGGAAGAGGATCTCGCGCTGCGATTAATGTGGACGCTCGTGCTGGATTGGAAAGCGCCGATGACGACGGCCGTGGAAGAGCCGTTCGTGCGCGCAGGAACATTTCACATTTTTGCGGTGGATGGGCTGCGCATCGGGCTGATCACAATGATGTTCGTAACGTTGTTGCAAGTATTGCAGGTGCCTCGTAGATGGGCTGGAGTTTTGGCAGTCGCGTGCATTTGGTTCTACACTGGCCTGACTGGATTTCCGGCGTCGGCGATTCGAGCGGCGATAATGGCGACGATTGTCATCGGCGGTTGGATTGTGAAACGGCCGAGTGACTTGATGAACTCGCTATTTGCAGCAGCGTTAATCATTTTGGTTTGGGAACCACAACAACTGTTTCAACCCGGCTTCCAATTATCATTCGTGGTGGTGCTGTGCATTTTGTTGACTCTGCCGATGATACACGAATGGCTGAAAAAGCCTTTTGTGCCCGACCCTCTTCTGCCGAGACAAATCTCGTCGCAGCAATTTTGGCATGGTGATTGGATTGCGTACCCGCGCAGTTTTGTCATCGACAGCTTTGCGATCTCGCTCGCGGCATGGCTCGGATCGATTCCGCTGGCGGCGTTTTACTTTCATGTGTTCAACATCGTGAGCACCCCGGCGAATTTTGTCGTGGTGCCGATGACCATGTTTGCGCTGATCAGCAGTTTAGGCAGCCTGCTTACCGGAGCGTGGTTCCCGTGGATGGCCAGCTTGTTCAACCACGCAACCTGGTTTCTGATGAAGGGGATTATCATTATCAGCGATTACGCGGTTCATTGGCGACCGGCTGCGATCAATGTTAGCGCGCCCTCGCCGCTGACGACGATTTGGTATTACGCGTTACTGTTGGCTTTGCTGACGGGTTGGATTTTTCGCACGAAGCATAAACACATCGCCATTGTTGCGCTCTCGTGTTTAACGGTTGGATGCTTTGTGCAATGGCTGACACCAAACCCAATCAAGCTCCACGTGCTGCCACTAGGCGGCGGACAATGCGTGCTGGTAGATTCAGGTGGAGTAAAAACAGATTTGCTGATCGACTCCGGGGATGAGCAAAACGCGGAGCGTGTCACAAAACCATTTTTGCAAACTCAAGGCGTGAACTGGATTGATAGCTGTTGTTTGAGCGTGGCGCATGTGAACGCGATGGGTGGCGTCGAAGTCGTGCAGACAAATTTCGACATCGGACGACTCGTGACCAGTGCGACGCGTAATCGGTCAGTTGTTTACAAGCGCGCGATGGCGAAATTCGATCAAACGCCGGATGTGCGAAAACTGGTGAAGCGCGGTGATCGGCTTTCCGGCTGGACGGTTT
>JAQGOW010000202.1 GCA_028293405.1 Verrucomicrobiales bacterium | reverse complement strand
TCGAGCCTCCCGTTCCCAGCGGGCCTGACGAACTTAACTTTTGTCGCTATCGGTGGCAATCAACTCACCAGCCTTACCGTGCCGCCGGACATGACGAATCTCACTGCGTTCCTGCTGGATGGCAATCCCCTCGAGTCATTCGTGCTGTCGGAGCCGTTGGCCGCTTCGAATCTCGCTGCGACGGTGACGACGTTGAGGAATCAAGGCATCCCGGTCTTCACCTATCCGCTGACTGTCCAAATCACCTTCCCTCAGCAACAGCCAATCGGCGCGTTTCGATTTGGCATCACCGGACCGCCCGGGGTTTACACAGTTTATAGTTCGACAAATCCGACCGCTTGGAATCCGCTGAACTTTGTCAACAATCCGCTCGGCGGCATCTTCTTCGTGGATACCGAGGCGCATCAGTCGCCAATGAAGTTTTATCGTGCCGTTCGGCAAATTCCGCCGATCAACATGGTGTTTATTCCGCCCACTACATACAAGATGGGCAGCCTGACCAATGATCTCGACGCGAGCGCCAACGAGCGTCCTCAAACGACCGTGCTCGTGACACGCGGTTATTGGATCGGCAAATTCGAGGTTACCCAGGCTGAGTATTTATCGGTCATGAACACCAACCCCAGCACTTTCATCGGTGATTTGAGCCGGCCGGTTGAAAGTGTGACCTGGTCGGACGCCACGAACTATTGCGCGAAGCTGACGCAATTGCACCTCGGGCAGGGGCTGATCCCTTTGGGTAGCCATTATCGTTTGCCGACAGAGGCCGAGTGGGAATGCGCCGCGCGGGCCGGCACGAGTACGCGGTTCAGCTACGGAGACGATCCCTTCTATGCTGACACAACCTTTTACGCGTGGTTCCTGGGGCAGGGAACTCTCGAATTAATAACTCACTCCGTTGGGCAGAAACTACCCAATCTATTCGGCTTATACGACATGCATGGAAATGTGTGGGAGTGGTGCCACGATGATTATGGTCCTCTGTTGGGCGGAGTGCAGACCGACCCAACCGGCCCCGTTTCCGGCACGCTGCAGAACAAAGTCATACGCGGCGGCGCTTACGATTATCCGAACTCCTCCTGCCGTTCGGCTTCGAGAATTTTCCGTTTCCCGACCTTGCCGGATACAGACGTCGGCTTCCGCGTTGTTCTCGCTTTGAACAATTTGCAATAAAGCTTCAGCGTCGCTCCGTCTACTTTTTGTCCCACTGATTTGTTCGGCGAGCTATTCCTAAGTCCCATTGTGCTCGCGCGCTTCTAATGGAATGAATGGCCATCTCATTTTTTGAGATTGCAAAGTTTTGAACAACTATGAATTCAGAACGCCATTTTGAGGCGATTGTTAGTGAGCATTACGAGGGGCTTTACAGGTTCGCAATGAGCCTCACGCGCTCTGAATCCGACGCGTCCGATTTGACGCAGCACACCTTCTACGTTTGGGCTACGAAAGGGCATCAACTGCGCGATCTGTCCAAAGCCAAGACCTGGCTATACACAACACTGCATCGCGCTTTCTTACAATCGCGGCGAACGCAAGTTAGATATCCTCGCCAGGATTTCGATGAAGTCGTAGACCAACTACAGGCCGTTTCCCCGGTGCTTTCCGATCGACTGGATTCAATGCAGGTGCTACCCGCACTCGGCAAAGTAGACGCGTCGTTTCAAGCTGCAGTGGCACTCTTCTACCTTGAAGACTACTCCTACAGGGACATTGCACTGATTCTGGACGTGCCGGTTGGTACAGTTAAATCGCGTATCGCAAGAGGCATCGCGCAGCTTCGGGAGGTCTTTCTGTCTGACACCACGGATCCACGATCGCACGTAAAGCGGGACGGAAGTCCCACTCGGGTCGCGGAACCACTTCACCACCTCGTGAATCACAGGTCTGAACCGCCGCAGTTCGCGGCGGCAGTAACTATTAAAACAAGAAATAACATGATCAAAGATTCACAATTCCAACGTGCTGGCCGAAGTTTCGGTTTGGCCGTTACAAAAATTACGCTCGCCGCACTGATGTGCGCAACGGCCACCTTAACAACTCGGGCCAACGACCATCGCATTCGCGATTTGACAGGGTGTGAACAACTCGCTCCGTCCGATGATAACAAAATCGTCGCCCATTTGTTTGCTACGGGCGTCCAAATCTACCGCTGGGACGGCAGTGCATGGGTATTCGTGGCACCTTCGGCGACCCTCTTTGAGGATCCCAATCACCACGCGCAAGTCGGCACACACTTCGGCACGCCGACTGGGCCGTCCTGGCAGACGAAAAGCGGAAGCCTGGTTATTGAACAGCGCGTGGCGAGTTGCACACCTGATACGACGGCAATTCCATGGCTCCTTCTGCGAACCATCTCGCGCACCGGTCCAGGTCTATTCGAGGATGTGAGCCACGTGCAACGGTTGAACACTGTCGGCGGAATTGCGCCTGCCACACCGGGCGCGTCTGCCGGCGAGGAAGTTCAGGTGCCGTACACGGCTGACTACGTCTTCTATCGTTCGAATGCCGACCGTTATCGGCAGGCAAACCTTGTCTCAGACCTGCTTGGTGTCGCGCAATTGCAGGACACGAACCTTGTTAATTCGTGGGGCATCACGTTTAGCGGTACCGGTCCTTTTTGGGTGGCGGACAACGGTGCACGCAAGGCCACGCTTTACGCAGTGACAAACGTCCCGAACGGCACCGACACGGTCACTAAACAAGCGTTGCAAGTGACCATCCCAGGCGCCCCGACCGGTGTCGTCTCGAACAACAAAGGTGGATTCAATGGCGACGTCTTTCTCTTCGCCACTTTGAATGGCAGGATCGCGGGTTGGCGTGGCGCACTTGGAACAACCGCAGAAACGCTCGCGACTCGCGCTGGTGCGGTTTACACCGGGTTAACACTCACCACCAATTCCACGGGTCCGCTGTTGGTTGCAGCGAATTTCGCCGAGGGGACAGTGGACGTCTATGGCGCCAACGCCAGCCTGATTGGCCAGTTTGCCGATTCGGACGCACCCCTCGGCTATGCGCCCTTCAATGTTCAATCGGTGAACGGCACGGTATTCGTGATGTTCGCCAAACGTGATGAAACGGAAGGTGATGACAGCCCAGGTCGTGGAAGCGGATTGATCGATGTGTTTGATTCGCAGACTGGAGCTTTTCACCGTTTCGCCAGCGGCAAAGACGCAGGCGGGAAACTGGCCGAAATTAACGCGCCATGGGGCGTAGCTCTGGCGCCGTTCACGTTTGGAAAACACGGTGGCGACCTGTTGGTTGGCAACTTCGGAGACGGCACAATCATGACGTTCGGACTGGACGGCAAGTTCCACGGCCTGCTCAAGGCTCTCGACGAACATCCGATCCAGCTCGAAGGTCTTTGGGGGTTGAGCTTTGGCAATGACGGACGTGCCGGAAGTGCCGACACGCTCTTCTTCGCATCGGGCCCGCTCGATGAAAGCCACGGGCTTGTCGGAAGTTTGAAGCCTGCAGACAACGCCGATTCACGCAAATAGCAGTCAAATCACAACAGCGACCCGGCCCGTCATGAGGGCCGGGTCGTTGCACTTGAAAACTGCGCAAGCCAATACAAGACTCCTACCATGCTCGAACTCAGACCTACTTGCGAGAACTGCAGTGCGTTGCTTCCTCCGGATTCGACCGACGCAATGATTTGCAGTTTTGAATGCACATTCTGCCGCACGTGCGTTGAAAAAATCCTCAACAATGTTTGTCCGAATTGCGGCGGTGGGTTTTCTCCTCGGCCCATCCGACCCAAGCATGACTGGAAGGCCGGCGACTATCTTGGCGCGTATCCGGCGAGCACCACAATCAAACAGCAGCCCGTCAATTTCAACCTCCACAAAGAGTTCGCCGAATCGATCAAGTCAATCCCTCCGGAGCTGCGATGATAGACGATTGAGTTTTGTGGCAATATTTCAGATTGCGAAATTACAATTGTTTTAGCGTCCTCGGCCAAGGAGAAAAACCTTCGATCACTTGCAATCTGATGTATGTGGTTATTATCGATGGAGCGGGTGAAGGGAATCGAACCCTCGTTTCAGGCTTGGGAAGCCCACGTTCTACCATTGAACCACACCCGCTTCAGGTAAGGCCGGAGTCTAAAGGCTGAAGGCTAAAATTCAAGGCACTTCTGCCAAGGCTTCTTTTGCGACCCATCCGAAAACTGGTTCGCAATGCGGTGCCTCGACGGCACCGTAAATGAAGGTCATGGTTTTGGGACCGACCTGTTTTGCCTGCGGATGGCGTAGCGGATAGTAGGTCGGTTGGATGAATTCGCGGACTCCGACGGCGGGTCGGAAGGTGAGGTTGTCGCTAATTAAAAATGAATCTAGACCCTGACCGCCTAAGCCGAAACCGGGGACTGAATAGAGGACGTTGATGGTGCCGGGTGGACGACGCAGGTAGTGCGAGGGCACTGGGCCGTCCGCCTGCTTTACGATGGCCAGTTCACCATACGGTGTCCGGTAAGCATTCGGGTCGCCGCCGGTGATGCGATAAGAAATTTTCTGGAGTGGCAACGAGGGCAACTTGCCGCGGCCCACGCCGAAGCGTTCAAGGAGCGTTTGTTTGGCGGTGACATCATCAGCACACAACCAAGCGGATGTGCCAATTACGCCGCGAGTAAATTGGGTTCTGTCCATTTGGGTGACGACAGCTGCGTCGGGAACGATATCGGTGGCGAAACAATACAGGTAGAGCCGGCCGTTGATCGTTTTCGACATGCCGTAGTTGAACTTTGCCCCGGGAAAGGTGCGGTTGTCGTGGTGTTCGACCGCGACGGTGCCGAGTCGGATGCCCGCGCCATCGATGACTTCGGTGTTTGTCGCGACTTCCCAGACCACGCTTTTTTGCGGCGTGACCGGGTTGATGATGCGGTTGCTGCGCAGAAAACCGCGATGCGGAACGCCGGGAACGTGGCCGTTGAGTTCGGTGCCGAAACAGGTGCGTCCATCGGAGACGAAGCGGCGATTGTCGGGGAATTGTTTGATCAGCCACGGATTGTGGATGTCGGAAATGTGCAACGATCGTTGCGCACAACCGGCAGCCAGAATCAAACAAAACAAGGCAAACGGTCGCATCACATTCCCATGATTTGATAACCACAATCGACGTAGATGACCTGGCCGGTGATCGCGCCTGCGCCGTCGCTGGCGAGGAACGTGCCGGTTGCGCCGAGTTCTTCGGGGAGGACGTTGCGCTTGAGCGGGGAGTGCGCTTCGTAGTGCTTGAGCATTTCGTTAAAACCGGCGATGCCGCGCGCGGCTAAAGTGTTTACTGGGCCGGCGCTGATGCAGTTGACGCGAATCTTTTTCGGACCGAGATCGTAAGCGAGGTAGCGCGTGCTTGATTCGAGCGCAGCTTTGGCCACACCCATGACATTGTAATGCGGCACCACTTTTTCAGAGCCGTAATAGCTCATGGCGACGATGCTGCCGCCTTCGGTCATCAACGGCGCAGCGCCTCGTGCCAGGGCGACGAGGGAGTACGCGGAGACATCGTGCGCTACGCGAAATGCTTCGCGGCTCGTGTTCACGAATTCACCTTCAAGAGCATCTTTCGGCGCGAATGCTACCGAGTGCAGAAGCAAATGGAGTTTGCCGAACTTCTTGCTGACTTCGGAAAACACGTTGTCGATGTCGGCGTCTTTGGTGACGTCGCATGGGAGGAGCAGGGTGTCCTTGCCGAACGTGCCCGCGAGTTCTTCGACGTTTTCCTTGAGGCGTTCGCCTTGATAAGTGAAGGCGAGGGTCGCGCCAGCTTTGGCCCACGCCTGGGCGATGGCCCATGCGATCGAGCGTTTATTGGCAACTCCGAAGACGACACCGATTTTACCGTTCAGCAACATATTGTAAATTGAGCAATCGCAGAGCAGCGATTGTCAAGAAACTAGCGTCCTTTCCAACCGGGTCCGCGCACGACACGTCCGGGCATTGCGCCGGTGTGGTCGCCGTTTTTGATGACTTGCACGCCGTTCACAAAGACCTGCTGCACGCCTGTCGCGAATTGCTGCGGCTCTTGAAAAGTGGCGTGGTCTTGAACGTGCGCCGGATCAAATACCACCACGTCAGCATAAAAACCTTTCTTCAGAAAGCCGCGCTTTTTCAGATGCAAATTCTCCGCGGGCAAACCGCTCAGGCGTCGAACGGCTTGTTCCAGCGGCAACAACTTTTCATCGCGCGAATATTTGCCGAGCACGCGGACGAAATTTCCGTAAGCGCGCGGATGCGGATGCGATTTTAAGAAGGCACCTTCAGGGGCCATCGATCCGGCATCAGAACCAAAGCTGATCCATGGCGTTTGGATCTCTTTGCGCACATTGCTTTCGTCCATCAGAAAGTAAACCGTGTCCACGCGACTGCCGTCTTCAGTGACCATGTCCATCGCCGCTTCTTCGGGCGAGGTGTTGCGCAGTTTTGCAACCTCGGCCAGCGTTTTGCCGGTGAGCGGTTTCAGTTTCGGATTTTTGAATCCGCACAAAACCATTTTCTCCGGCGAACCGGCCGCGAGGAAGAAATTCTCCCATTTATCGCTCGGCGTATCCATCTCGGCTTTGACGCGCTTGCGGATTTCCGGATCGCGCAACCGCTTGATCCATTCGCTGAGACCACCTTCCTGCACCCACGGTGGCATCGCGGCGTCCAATCCCGTTTCGGCGGCGGTGTAGGTGTACATGTTTGCCGAGATTTTTAGACCGGATTTCCGCGCCGCTTCAATCTTTGCAATCAGAGCATCCATCTTGCCCCAATTCTTTTGGCCGGCTGCTTTGATGTGATAAATCTCGGCTGGGATATGCGCGGCGCGCGAAATGGTGATGAGTTCATCGGCAGCTTCGAGCAACTGGTTGCCTTCGCTGCGCATGTGCGAGATGTAGTTGCCGCCGTATTTGGACGCAACTTTGCACAACTCGATCAACTCATCGGTCTTCGCGAAAAATGCCGGTGCGTAAATGAGCGACGAACCGATGCCGAGCGCGCCTTCTTCCATCGCCTGGCGCACCAATGCCCGCATTCTGTCCATCTCTGCTGGCGTCGGCGGACGGTTGGCGTAGCCGACTTCATGAATGCGCAGCGTCGTCGCGCCAACGAACGAAGCCACGTTTGCCGAACTACCGCGTTCGGTCAGGTGTTCGAGAAAATCGCCTAAAGTCGTCCACTCGACTTTGTAGTGAATGTCTTTTTGGCCGAGTTCTTCGTCGCGCTTCATCGCGGCGTTCAGCGGCCCGGGTGAATCGCCTTCGCCGAAAATTTCAAGGGTCACTCCTTGGCGAATGTCACTTTGCGAACGGCCGTCGTAAAGCAACGTGTCCTGCGCCCAACTGAGCATGTTGATGAAACCGGGAGCAACGGCCATTCCTGTGGCGTCGATTTCCGTGCGGCCTTTGCTAGTCACTTTGCCGATGACGGCGATGGAATCGTTTTTGATCGCGACATCGGCGACGAAACTTTTGCCGCCAGTGCCGTCGTAAATTGTGCCGTGGCGAATGACGACGTCGTATTTTGCGTCTGCGGCAAGGCAGGGCGTTGCGAGCGTTAGCGTCAGGCCAATCGCAACTGCTATGCGACGACAGGTTTTAGCGGTGTAACGTGACACGGGAGGAAGTTAGAGCTTCCTGACGTCGGCTGCTACAAATTTTACGAAGCTGGCGCAGGGATGACGATCTTTTGACCGACGCGCAGCCGATTCCAATTTACGTTAGGATTGGCCGCCTGCACTTGCGACTGCGAAATCTTCTTCATGCCTTCGGAGACAAACTTTTTGTTGTAGGCCTGAACTACGGCAGAGAG